>JAAFJL010000020.1 GCA_013298865.1 Cytophagales bacterium
GAATCAAACTTTCAATGTCCATCATTTTTATTTCATTCTTCAAACCTAAAGTCCGAAGTTTGTTCTCAATCGCATCGGGATAATTCTGTAACCAATCCAAATCAATCAAAGTATTATCTGGCAAACCTGAGTCATTTACCACAGGGAGGTTTTGTACTAAATGTGGATTACTCTCTAAATAATTCATTAAGTCTTTGATTGTCAGACCTTTCTGTATAATTCCTGTGCTATCTATGCTTGACGTTGCCCCTTCTGTCTCAGATTTCTGAATCGCAAAAACTTTCCTGTTTCTAATCTCAATTTTGGAACGTAAAGGAAATAAAGTTTCTAATTGTTGAATACCAATATCATTTACATTTTTCCCAGTAAAATCAGGAACGTTCACTTCCAAACAATACAGATTTTGTGGGTCATAATTATATTTGTTTGGGTCGGCAACATCAAAAACGATTCTGCTTGTCGGGCGATTATGCAGTACTTGGTACATCAACGAAAGTGGGCAGTTAATAAACTTATATTCACTTTCTGATTCCTTCACAAACTGGGTACTTTCGTTGGGTCTATATTGTGAAAGTTCAACTTTATAGACTGTATTTTTGGGTCTTTGGATAACCGTTGGTTGGTCGTAAACATTGCTCACGGTTGTGATAGAAGCACTTTGCGTATAAGAGGCATCTTGATATTCTTGCTTCATCACGAAGGCAACTTCTTCTTTGTTAATCAATTTTTGCACAATCAAATCATCAATTTCATCTGGTGAAGTAAACGCCCGAACGATTCCTTCTTGGTCAATAATAACTGTATGAGGAATGAAATGATGGTAAAATAAATCGTTGATTTTTCTGCCCCAATCCATCACGAAGGTAACGTTATGAAAAGGTCGTTTTATCTTGAAGGCATCCACTTTGTCACGGTCTTCTTCTGATACCGCAAAGATTTTGATTTGGTCGCCAAAACGAGCTTGCATTTTATCGAAATGACTCAAGGATGGAATACAAGGTTTGCAGTAAGTTGCCCAGAATTCTATGATGATGACTTTTCCTCGGTAGTCGTTAAGGGAGACTAATTTTTCGCTACCATTTGGAGTGATGGTTGACAAAGAAAACTCAGGACAAACATTCCCTAACGTTGGTGCGTTGACGAATGACCTAAAAGTTTGTGCCGATAATTGATTATATAAAACAAGTAGGATAACAACAAGTACTTTTTTCATTGTGTGTTGGTTTCGAGTTGTGTTTTAGTTAGGTATAATGTATCAAGAATTAAGGACTTTTGAATGAATTAAACTTCGATTTTCGTACCGAATTAATTCTATTTCTCAATTTAATATCTTAATCACATTTTAGCTAAACTCAAGACTTAATACCTAAGACTTAATACACAGCTTCTATGATTGTGGTTATTAAGGATTATCTTTCAAAATTAACAAAAAATCTGAGAAAAATTAGATTCTGGTCTAATAAAAAAAGCTGCCTCATATTGTTTGAGACAGCTTTTGTTTGAATAGGTAACTACCTGATAATGAGATTATTTCACAGAAAAACTCACAGCAAGGTTTTCCCATGTTAAATCAACCGCAGATTTGTTTACGGCAAAGGTCATACGCTCTGTCATTGCAGCAGATTTTTTAGGACTAACCTGTACTCTCAGAACATCAGAACCTTCTTTGTAGCTATATGAACCCCATTGTTTTGCATCTTTATTAAAAACGATTGTCCAGTCTTTTTCGGTAGGAATTGTAAAAAGAGCATATCTGCCTTTTGCTAATTTTTTGCCTTCAATCATTACGTCATTACTGAATTCAATCACAGTAGCATCGTTTGCACCTGTACGCCAAACTTGTCCGTAAGGTACTAAATCACCCCAAATTTTACGACCTTTCACAGCAGGTTGGCAGTAAGAAACTGTCACAGAAGTTTCACCGATTTTTCCTGTTGCAGTTGCCTTCGGAGATTGTGCAAATCCTGCAAAAGCGAATAAACTCAATAGTAAAATACTTGTCAATTTTTTCATTGTTCTTGTGTTTTTTGAATGTTGGGAATTAATGGAATTTACAGTTGATGAAAACCGTCAACCTATCCATAACGCTGAGAATACCTAAGTATTTTAAAAACATTGAGAATTGAAAAAAAGTTTTCAATTCTTGTTTCCCTGTAACCCAACTTCCCCGACTAATGTGGTACTGAACCTAAACAACTATCCGACTAATTTTTACAAATCATTTCCACTATCTTCCAAAATCTACCTCCTGTTGATTAAGATTATCAAAACCGCTAATTCAGAAGAATAATTTTGATAATTTTTTAACTTTTTAACACACAATGGAAATGCCAATTAAAGGAAGTGAGTTTCATGTATTGCTCGGTGATATAAAATTATCAGCCGAGTCCGAAGCCCGTATTCAATCGGGGATTCAAGCAATTGTAAATCAGGAATTGACAGCTTTCAAGCCCAATCCAGATGATTCTGGCAAACCACCCAAAAACCCATTCGGTTCAGGGGGTAATCCACACATTGTAATTCCGCCAATGAATTGGAAAGGGTACATTTTATGGAGTCTGAAAGATTTGAGTGTAGTCCCAAATGTAGGGTCGCAATTAGCTGAGATACAGGGTATTAGTAAAAATGGGATGTTCCGATAATTATGATTACTGACACTAACACACTATGCCCCAGTTCCAGAGCTGAAACTGGGGCAATTCTTTTGGGAGTGATTACACCCCAAGAACAAGTAGCGATGCTTTCAGAAAAAGTTGAGGTAAATCAGGCTTTTATTGATGCTGTTAGTAAGGAAAAATCACCCGAAAGTCAATTTCGTTTTGCTAATCGTTGTGTAAAATCTGGTTGCCAGCAATGGGCATCGGGGCGTTGTGGCGTGATTGATGCCGTGATGAAAGTAAACCCAGATTTACAAGTACAAGATTCCTACTTACCTACCTGCTCAATTCGTTCACAATGCCGTTGGTACCTTCAAACAGGAGCGAACGCTTGTGTCGTTTGCCCGTTTATCATCACGGATTCTATGGAAACTGCCGAAGATAGAATTATTTATATTCAAGAAAATGAATTAGAAACTGTTTAATTTGAATGTAAGTTGTTGATAATCAAACCTATAAAGCGAAATAAACTTTATAGGTTTACTCCTTTCTGATTAATTTTTTTCAGTACTTTACCTATCCTAACCTCTGCGATTCCGTTATGAAAAAGCCCAACTTCGTCGAACTGAAAAGGAATTACTAAGTTCATTTTAGTATTGATAAATCCCCATTTTTTACCTTTACGGACAGGGGCGAGACCTTCGCCAAACCAAAGGAATTCGTCGTATTGCGTTGGGATAATTACGTTAGCATTGGCATCCATGTAAGCCATTTTTTTTCTGTTAGGAATATAAATTAGAATCAATCCTTCTCTGAAATTTAGGCGTTTTTCGTATTTTTCATGATTCAATTCTATGTTGAATTTCTTGAAAGGTGAGGGTTCATCTAAATTTATTTGATGACGCAGTTCTTGGGGTAACCCGTTGAAAAATAGGAAAATAAATAATAGCTTCATTGAATAGACTTACAGAGAAAGTGTTTTGAGATTGAAAAATGATATATTTTCGTGCGAAAATAGAGAAAATTTTAAAGCCAGAATGGAATTCCATAGCAGAGCTACGTTTGAGAAATTTACTCGATTTGTAGCCGAAAAGATGTTATTTTTCGACTCAAAACACTTTCGCAGTAAGTCTAATATTGACAGTAACTATATTGAATACAATTTTTGATTGAGAACCAGATAAGTGTGAATATGTTCATATTTTTGTAAAGAATTTCAAATACCAACGCTAATGACAACGATAGCCTATCAATTCAATAAAGAGAAACTCGAAAAAGCGGCTTTTATTCTGAAAACCGTAGCTCATCCCACACGTTTAGCAGTTGTCGATTTACTTTCTCAGAACGAAAAACTCTCCGTCAATGAAATCTGCGAGGTCTTGAACTGTGAGCAATCATTACTTTCTCATCATTTAATCAATATGAAACTGAAAGGGATTTTACGTTCAGAAAAGGACGGACTAAATGTTTTTTACTCTTTGAAAGAACGTGAAGTAATGAAACTGATTGAGTGCATTGAACATTGCGATTGTAATTATTAGTGTATCATGGGATTGTATCCCGTGTATTGGGCGAACCACGGGATACAATCCCATGCTACATTTCAAAACATGAAAACATTATCATATATCAATATTAATCTATGGATTTTATAGGCTACATTTTAGCAATTTGTATTGGACTGTTACTCAGTTTGTTAGGTGGCGGAGGTTCAATTTTAACAGTGCCAGTTTTGGTATATATTTTTCAGATTGAACCAGCTTTGGCAACAGCATATTCGTTATTGATTGTGGGTACAAGTTCGGCGGTTGCTTCTGGGAATTACCTTGTGAAAGGATTAGCGAGTCCTAAAACTGCTTTGTTTTTTTCCTTTCCATCTTTTCTTATGGTCTTTACTACTCGTAAATATTTCATGCCTTTAATTCCTGCCGAAATTGCACGTTTCGGAGATTTTATCCTGACAAAAAACGTCTTGATAATGCTCACTTTTGCGGTGTTGATGGTGTTGTCTTCACGAGCAATGATAAGAAAAAGGCAGGAAGTTGATACGATTTCGGAAGCTATGCAACGAGTCAATTATTCCCTGATTTTTGTAGAAGGCTTAGTTGTAGGAACGCTAACGGGCTTTGTTGGAGTAGGAGGGGGTTTTTTGATAATCCCTGTTTTGACCAATTTCGTAAAACTTCCGATGAAATTAGCCGTTGGTACTTCGTTGATGATAATTGCAATCAATTCGCTGATTGGTTTCACTGGCGACTTAGGAAAGCATGACATCAATTGGACTTTTCTGGGAACGTTTATTGGTTTGGCTCTCATTGGAGTAATGATTGGGACAACACTTTCAAAACGTTTGGACAATCAACAATTAAAGCCTGCCTTTGGTTGGTTTACTCTCTCGATGGGGACTTGGATTTTGATTAAAGAATTGATTTTGAAGTAACTAAGAATTCTCAGATTCATTTTGATAACTTTGTAAAGAAAAACTTACCATTTCCAATTTGGTAACTTATCAACTTAAAACTTAATGACTGCCCAGCGTGTCAAATTAACCAATAATAATCAATTTTATGAAACGAAAAAATATTATCAGTTTATCAGTTGCTTTTGCATTTTTAAGTTTATCAATTACTGGTATCTTGCTGTATATCAAACAGAAAGCTCATGCCGTAGAGATTACACATACAATTTTTGGACTCATTTTCGTTGGTTTTGCGGTTTTCCATATTATCAATAACTGGTCTTCTATTATGGGATATTCCAAAGAAAAAAAATCAGGGAAATTCCAAAAAGAGTTTACTATTGCCGCACTTGTCTTTGGAGTAGTGTTAATTGGAACAGTTACTGAAGTGCTTGAACCTGTGGCTGAAGCTGGTAGAATGTTAGCACCCAAAAGACCACCAAGAGCCGAGAAATTATCTTTTGAAGAAGTGAAAACCAATCAAGATTTGCAAGGGGCAAATTTGAGAGTTTTAGTGGAAAAAAATAAAGATACAGAGTTGCCTGTTCTGGCGATTTGGGTCGAAAACACAGACCGTAAATTTGTTGAAAATCTCTTTGTTCCTGCCAAAGAAGCCAAAATGCCAGAAAGCGAAGAAGAAGCAAGAGAGGGTCATTTTGACATAGCAGATTTCAAGCCTGAATCTTTACCAACTTGGAAAGGAAAAGCAACCACAAAAACTTCCCTCTCTGAAAAAGAAACCCCTCACGAAAACCTTGTACTGAATACAAAAACATCATCGAAAGGAACTTTCTATGTGATGTTAGAAGTAAAAAGCAAAGACAAAATAGAAGTCTATGAAGCAAAAATTGATGAAACAACTGGTGGAATTGCAAAACTAAAATCCACAGCTAATTCATTGATTAAGAGTGGATTAGTTGAGATTTTTTAGCCAGTTTTTCGCTAAACGGTGAACGGTTTTTTTCGGTACATGGTGAACGGTACACGGTAAACGGTTTTGCGGTGAAAGTTTCAGAGCAAAATCCGTTCACCCTTTATCTTTACTTGCAAAATCGATTACCGTTCACCGAAAAAAACCGTTCACCCTTTACTTTTACTCGCAAAATCGTTTACCGTTCACCGTGTACCGAAATTTTATCGTTCCACGGTATTTTTGGCTGATTTTTCTGGTTCTAAATTTACATTAATTCCCTTGTTCGGATACCGCATCATTGCACCCGAAAGAGCATCTACCACGAAGCCAGGCCAGAAGAAAACATTCACTATCGAGACCGCTTCAAAATTAATTTCTGGTCGAACATATTTTTTCTCGTAGCCCTCCTTCGACAATAAAATCGTTTGCCCATCAAAGCCTTTTTTCAAACTTACTTCCGTTGGCGTTGTGCCGTAACTCACACCATTAACTTCAACTTTTGCCCCACTTGGTTCAGACGTTACCAATACAGTTTGGCGTGGTCCTTTCAAAATTGTAGCACAACTCGAAAGTGCCACAGAGACAATAAACATCAATACCCCAATTGTTACTATTTTCATATTTTTATGCAAAAGCACGGTTAAATGTTTAATTTTAGAATCAAAAAAATAAGACAATTTACCCAATCCTTTCCCCCAATTGTTTATGAAAATTGTAATTATTGACGGCTTTACCCTTTTTTCGGATGACCTTGACTGGCATATTTTTGAACAATTTGGTGAGGTCATTTATTATGAGCGAACACCCGCAGATTTGGTTGTAGAACGAACACAGGATGCTCAGATAGTGCTGAACAATAAAGTAGTTTTCTCTGAAAAAATAATTAATCAATTGCCTGATTTACAGATGATTGGAATGTTTGCCACAGGCTATAATGTCATAGATACCAAAGCGACCACCAGCAGAAATATTACGGTTTGTAATGTGCCAGGCTATGGGACAAACTCGGTAGCTCAACACGCTTTTGCTTTGTTGTTGGAACTCAGTAATCATGCTGGTAAAAATGCACAAAGCGTAGCAGCAGGCGAATGGGTTTCGGCAAAAGATTGGTGTTATACTCGTTCGCCAATCATTGAATTGGCAGGGAAAACTCTGGGAATTGTAGGTTTTGGAAATATTGGTCAGCAAATGGCGAGCATCGGGAATGCCTTGGGAATGAAGGTTATTTATCATTCAAGAAGTAGCAAAAAACATGATTTTGCCCAAGAAATAGGCTTAAAAAACCTCTTTGAAGAAAGCGATTTTATTTCTCTGAATTGCCCATTAACTTCTGATAATCAGCACTTTGTAAATTATGATTTGCTTTCAAAAATGAAAAAAACGGCATTTATCATCAATACATCGAGAGGTGCTTTGATTGAAGAGACTGATTTGGCAAATGCCCTTAGTGAAGGACTTTTGGCTGGTGCTGGATTAGATGTACTTTCCGATGAACCACCTTTGGCAAATAATCCTTTACTCAGTGCCAAAAATTGTATTATTACGCCACATAATGCATGGATAAGTTTTGAAGCCCGCCAGAGAATTATTGATGTCACGATAAAAAATATCAAGGGATTTTTAGGAGGTAATCCAATAAATGTAGTTTAGTTTTAAACCGCAAAGGCGGAAAGACGGAAATTTTTCTTAGCGTCTTTCCGCCTTTGCGGTTTAAAATCAATTCTATTTTGGTTTCTGTTTTTTCTCCACTTCTTTGGTCAATTTTTGCCCTAAATCTTCATCTATTTCCAGATTCAAATAAACTGAGAGTTCAGAAACAGTTGGATTTAGTTTCTTCAAAGATGGCTGTGATACATCAAACTCTTTGTCGCCGATGATAGAATTATACTCATTCTCAGTGAGTCCCCCCATATTATTTGAATAATCGTTGAATCGGATATTAACATTTTTATCAGCTAATTTTCCACCCTCCCAGCTCACTACATTGCCGCCCAAATCCCACCCTAAACCAGTGATAGTAAACGACTTACCATTCGCTTTTACGACGTCAGAAAGTTTCATTCCTAATCTTAATCCCAAACGAGACTCCCATGGTCTCAGCGATTTTGCTTCTCCATTTTCATCTATATCGGCTTTCACTACCACATCCTGAATCTTCTTATATGTTTTTTCGTCTTTCCAATAAATCTCTACCTCTTTTTCAGTACCAGGGTATAATAAAGTTGCATCAAAACTTCCTTCGCCAGTTTCTACTTTTCCATCTTTTTTGATATTTGCTTTACCATATTTTTTTTCAAGTCCCTGTAAATCAGTACATTGTAAAATATCTTCCAAATACATTGCATCAGTCTGGGCAACATCCTTTGCAACAGAATCAACTGTGGTTTTGATAGAATCTGTCATTTCTATTTTTGCAGTTTTTGTTTGACAAGCCGTCAAAACAGTCAATAAAATCAGGAATTTGATGTGGTTTTTCATGTTTGAAAAAAATGGTTTTTGTAATTTATTAACGCAATTTCCAACTTTTTCAAGTAGTAAAAAATTGTTTCAAGAATAAAATCTCAAAAACTACACTATAACTTCCCAGTTGCTATTTCTGTAACTTTATTTATCATTGGAGACAGTTTGAATTGTGCATTCACTTCTATTTTTTCTGCAATTTTTGTGAGTAAAATCGTTGGAATGTTTATGTGATAATCAGCCAAATTAATATTGAAATTCGCATCTAAAATCACAGATTTACTTTGAGGGTCAAAGAATAATCGACCATCCAGAATAACCATTTTTTGGACTCCGTGCAATGTCATTTGTCCTGATACACTCACTGGTGTATTCTGCGGCATTGTCCAATCTATCACTTTATTGATTTTTCCTTTGAAAATTGCGTAGGGATATTTATCCGACTCCATGTAGTTTTCATTGAAATGTTCCTGCATTAATTTATTAGGAAACTCAAATCGCTTAATGTCTATTTTTATGGCTATCTCATTATTCTGGGCATTCATAACCGCATTCGATGCCTTATTGACAGCAATGATATTCTCTAAAGGGGTCTCAGAAAAAAATCTGATATGAGATTCTTTTGAAATGTATATATGTTGAGAGAATACAGGTAACGAGCTGATTATGAGCAAGATAATAAATATTTTTTTATAAATAGAATGTATCGCTTTCATGTTATTTTGCTACTTTATATTGATTTCTAAATTTTTTACCCAAGCCAAAACTACGTCCCAGATTAAATCCGAAATGGATTCCTCCGTCTGCCCAAGTATCAATCGTTTCTGTTAGAAATTGCTTCTCGACCATACCCGTTGAATTGGTAAAATGCAATGAGAAAACGTGTCCGCCTGTTTCAATATCAAAACCAAAAGAAAGTGCATTGGTATATTTTAGATTAATCTGATTCGGTAGAACGTAGTAATATTCCCCTACTAATGCTATTCTTTTCGAGAATTTATATCGCCCAGCAAATCCCATTGCAAAAACATCATTTTTTTCTCCGTTTACATTATTTCTATTTCTGTGCAAATAGGTCGGCATTAATTGTAAAGAAAAATCATTGCTAAATTTTCTGGCTATCAAGGCTTGAGTGGCATAGCTGTACTTTGATAGAGACGTTCTATTTTCTTCGACAGAATATTTAAACATATCTGCGTAAGCCCCGCCAAAGACTGTCACTGAAACTGGCATTCCACCTTCGGTTTCTTGGCGGAGGAGTTTATATTTTGTAAATAAATTGAGCATTTTCTGTTCAGAACTCCGTCCGATTCCGACCATTAATCTATCCGTAATTCCGTAGTCGAAACCCATGTAGATATAGCCTTGGTCGAGCCCGAATGCCTGATACGAACCTGAATTGATTGCTCCGAAACGGTGCGAAACTCGATAAGCCAAATTATGAGCAGGTTCAGTTTCAACAGATTGCCCACTGATAATTCGGGTAGCCTTGAATGTTGCCGTTACAGGTTCTGGTTTTTTATCGTCTTTGATAAGATTCAACAAATCATCTTGGGCTTTCAGTTTAGATGTTCCAAGAAGTAGGATTGAAAATAGAAGTATTTTTTTCATGGATGTTTGTGTTTAATAATACATAATTCTTTGCAAGTAATCGTCAAGTTTTTAGTCTAAAATAATTTATAAATAATTGATTATTAATAAGTTGTAAGATTTTGAATCCTAAGCTTTTTCTTGACGAACACGTAATTTTTTGATTTGTCTATGCTTCGTAAACCCTCAGTTTAGTACCCGAAGCCAATAATTCTGTTTGGTACATTTTGAGTGGTGACGGTGCAGGTGATTTTGTCACTTTACCTGTTAAGTCAAACTTAGACCCATGATTTGGGCAATAAATATCATTGGTATCTTTCTGAAACTCTACCGTTGTACCCACGTGCGTACAAATTTTTGAAAGAGCGATATATTTAGCATCCTTCGAGCGAGCAACAATAATATTTCCATTATACAAAAAACCACCGTCAGCTTTCAAAGCTTTATTAGCATCCATTGTTAAATCAAGGGTAAAATCAATTTTACCGTTTTTGATTGGGTCGGGGTTAGTACTTGTTGCTGGAAGAGGCGTGTCTTCGTTGGCACAACTTGTTATTGCACCCATGCAGTAAATAGACATTAATGCACCACCGCCTAATTTTAAATTCTTAAGAAATTCTGTCCGAGTCATATTTGTAAGTTTAATTTTCGAGATATACGGACATTAACAGATTTTGGATTTCTTAAAAAAAAATTTTTAAATTTTTCTGAATCATGAAATCCAAGTATGGGATTGTTTCGTAGATATTATTGAACTTAAAAAATCAGATAAATTATTCATTATGGAAACTTTAAAAAAAATCTTCAAAATCTCTGGAATTACTGTTTTGAGTCTCTTTGTAGCCTTTACTATCTATGCTAATTGGGAAGAACCGCCGTTGTCGGACAGACTGAATATTAAACCAATTGAATTGGCAGTTTATAACCTTAATAGAGATATTTCGACAGAAGATAGCCTTCAAATTTCCAAGCAACTTACTGCCAATAAAGGAGTTACGGCATCAACAATAAATCGTTTAGGAAAAACAGTGAGTATTACTTTTCATGGAGATGAAACCTCAGAAAGTGTCTTGAAACAAATTGTAGAATCTGCAAATTTTCAACCCCAGAAAGTTGATTTTACTGCTTTCAAAGGTCCACAATGCCCTGTACCAATGGAGTATATAGATTTTATTCTGAATGCAAAAAAAGCATTATGTTTCAGATAATTTAACATATTATTTAATATTAATTTCAAAAAGCATAAATAAATTTTCTATGAAAAATTCGGCTATATTGCTCATAATCAGTATGTTGTTTTCTTACGGGTCTATTGGGCAGCTTTATTCCACCCAAAACGGAGAAACTAATTTCTTTTCGGAAACTCCCGTCGAAAATATCTCGGCAAGTAATAAAACTGTCGGAGCGTTCATCAACACTGCCACCAAAGAAATTGTGGCAAGTATGAAAATGTCTGCTTTTGATTTTCCTAATAAATTGATGCAAGAACATTTTAATGAAAACTACATGGAATCATCAAAATTCCCGACTGGAGTATTCAAAGGTAAAATTTTGGAAAGTATTGATTTTACCAAAAATGGAACTTATGATGTAACTGCAAAAGGGCAGTTGACCATCCATGGGGTTACCCAACCACGAGATTTAATAGGAAAACTAACTATCGAAAATCAGAAAATCTCCTTGATTTGTAATTTTGAAATAAAGTTAGTAGATCATAAAATTGAAGTTCCCACATTAGTATTTGCAAAAATTGCAGAAGTCATATCGGTCAAATCAAAGTATAACTTTACGCCTTATGTAAAGAAATAACCTTGCCCACGAAAATTAAAATTCATCTATAAAAGTTAGGAATTATGGGCGAGCCTACCTTTTATAATCATTAGTAAATTTCTTAAAAACATGAAAAAAACAATGCAGTTATGGGGATTATTCCTCATGGTGGGAATGCTTGTGTTCGCATCTTCTTGTAAAAAAGATGAAGTGGTAACTCCAGCAAAATCACTTTATGAACGTTTGGGGGGAAATGCTGCAATTTCGGCAGTGATTGACCAGTTTGTAGCCAACGTAGCGGGTGACGCACGTATTAATGCTTTCTTTGCTGATGCCGCAGCGAGTCCAGCAAGATTAACCAAGTTACGTAATAACTTGATTAACCAAGTGGCAGCAGCAACTGGTGGTTCTGAAAAATATACAGGGCTTGACATGAAAACATCGCACAAGGGTATGGGAATTGAAGATTCACATTTTACTGCTTTAGTAGAAGATTTGGCTTTAGCGTTGGATAAATTCAAAGTACCAACTGCCGAGAAAACGGAATTATTGACTGCTTTGGCAGGTTTGAAAGCAGACATCGTTGAGGGACCTAAATCACTTTATGTACGTTTGGGAGGAAATCCCGCAATTACGCTTGTAATTGATGATTTTATTGGAAAAGTTGCTGCTGATACTCGTATCAACGCATTTTTTGCTGCCGCTGCTGCCAGTCCAGCACGTTTGAATAAATTGAAATTAAATCTTGTGAATCAAATTGGTGAAGCATCTGGCGGACCAGAAAAATACACAGGATTAGACATGAAGTCGGCTCATAAAGGCATGAAAATTACCGATGCTCAGTTTAATGCTTTGGTAGAAGATTTACAAGCATCATTAGTAAAGTTTAGTGTAGAATCAAGAACTAAAATTCAGTTATTGGGTGCTTTGGGTGGCATGAGAGCTGACATAGTAGGGCAGTAGATTCAATTAACAGTTATCAGTGAACAGTAAACAGTTAGTAATTATCAGTGAACAGTAAACAGTGTGCTGTTCACTGATAAAATTGACCATCTTTATTATGCAAAATATATTCAAAGCGTTTAGTATATCATACAAATCTGCTCCTTTGGCAGTACGTGAGCAAGTATCACTTACCGAGGATGAAATCAAGAGTTTTTGCCTAAGTATCAAAGATATTTTCAGTATTCAAGAATGCTTGGTAGTTTCTACTTGTAACCGTACTGAAGTTTATTATGTTTCTACAAATGATGTCACTCAGGACTTAATAAAGACACTCTTGGTGCAGAAGGGAATCACTAATTCAGAATTTTATGTTGATTATTTTAGTCAATTTAATAACCAATCCGAAGCCTTAAAACACCTTTTTGAAGTAGCCATAGGTTTACAGTCTAAGGTTATTGGAGATTTGCAAATTCCTACTCAAATCAAACAGTCTTACCAGATTTCGGCAGATTTGAACATGGCTGGACCTTTTTTACATCGTTTAATGCACACTGTTTTTTACTCGAATAAAAGAGTTGCACAAGAAACTGCTTTCAGAGACGGTGCAGCTTCTACTTCGTATGCTGCTGTCGCCCTGACGGAAGGGTTAACTCAGAATATACCCAATCCCAAAGTATTGATTTTAGGTTTAGGAGAAATTGGCATAGATGTTTGTAAGAATTTCGCCAGTAAAGAATTTGCCCAAATAACGGTCATGAATCGTACCCGTACAAAGGCTGAAAAGTTAGCTTTAGAAAATAATTTTAGTATTGCAGATTATGAAGATTTAGAGGAAGAGATAAGGAAAGCAGATGTCATTATTTCTTCGGTAATGATTAATAAGCCATTGATTAATAGAGAATTAATAGAAAAAGTAGGCATTGCTACTTTCAAATATTTTATAGATTTATCAGTACCAAGAAGTGTAGAAGATAATATTGAGGAAATTGCAGGAGTATTGGTTTATAACATTGATACCCTTCGTGAACGTGCGAATGAAGCCCTCCGAAAACGCATGGAATCAATCCCCGAAGTAGAACGAATCATTGAAGAGTCCATCCTTGGATTTAACGATTGGTCAAAGGAAATGATAGTTTCGCCAACAATCAATAAATTAAAAAATGCCCTGGAGCAAATCCGAAAAGAAGAGGTTTCGAGACACCTAAAAAATCTATCGAACGCAGAATCAGAGAAGATTGAAAAAATTACCATGAGTATCGTTCAAAAAATCATGAAATCACCAGTTTTAAACCTAAAAGCCGCTTGTAAACGTGGAGAAGCTGACCAATTTGTGGATTTATTAAATGACTTATTTGATTTAGAGAAACAAGAAGCGTTGATTTGGTAAATTAATGTAAACTTTAATTTTAGTAGGCTGATTATTCTCGACTATCAGCCTATTAAATTACTTCATCGAATACGATTCTCTATTAACCAAATATTTATCCAATAATTCACGAATCGCAACTTGTCTTTTTTGAGAATCATTCATTCCTTTTTTCTTAAATTCTTCCACTAATTCATCAATTTCTTTCCAAAGCATCTTGCCATCTTCGGTTTTAGTTTTGATGTTTAAGCCTTTGTTTTGAGCCAATAATTGCCCCCAAACTGTCCGAACGTCTAACCAATATTCACGATTTTTTGTCCAAAATTCAGTCGCTAATTTGCATTTAGCATCATCAATTTTCACATAGTCATTCAGTCCTTTTTCTTGGGCTAAAAGTTTATCACCTTCTGAATTACGAATAATTTTATCATTATCCTGCTCATGTAAATATCCTTTTTCTGTTACATGAATACGATTGTTTCTTTTAAGTACCTGATAATCAGAACGTTTTGTATATTCTCTTCTGGGTAAAGGTGCATCCGTAATATTTGCCCACAGGTGTTTTCCGTCCTTGTGTACCCACGAAGCCGTGCCTTCGTAGCGTGGCATATCATTCACTTCAAAAACCTTCTGCGTCCACTGTCCTTTTACCTGTGTTTTGGGCAAAACATTTGCCTTCCATTCTGTGCCTTTTTGAAAAGCCAATAAATCCGTGTTTTCATAGACCCAATCTTCCCGCCAGTGCTTTATCACCATCGTATCACCTATGATTAGTAGGTGCATTAACACCATTTTATCCTTTGATTCTTCATCCACGAAAACCAACTCACGTCCGCCAGTTTTGTATCGGTCATGAAATTTGTAGTCTTTGTCGGGGGCGAAAGTTTCGGCATAACTAAACTTTACATCAAAGCAACCGCATTGCCCTTTGATGGCTTTGAGGTCTTCTGATTTTTGGGCATTTGCCATCGTTGATAATCCTACCAATAAAATAGCTAAAAATAGTTTTTTCATATTTTTTGTGTTGAGTTAATGATGCAAAGTTTACTCTTATTTAGAATAATTCCAAATTATTTCCATTTTATTTGGAATTATTCTAAATAACTCAATACCTTTGTCAAAAACAAAAAATACTACTTTATCCAAATCCGAGTTGTAGCTAAATCCGTAAGTTCATATTATTAAACGACAAATGAAACAGATGAAGAATCTATGTATTATAATCTTAGCTATGTGTTTTTCAAATACTTACGGACAAAAAAAGGTTGTTTTGGATAGTGTTTCTCATAAAAATTTGGAAGAAGTGGTCGTAACAGCCACTCGCAACGAAAGAAAATTAGGGACTTTGCCCATGCCCGTTACGCTGATTAGTCAAAAGCAAATAAAATCAATGGGTTCGCTGAGATTGAATGATGTTTTGGGCGAACAAACAGGGCTTTTTATTCAGAACGACCACGGGCAAGGTGTACAAATTCAAGGGTTCAGTCCTGACTATACTTTGATTTTATTGGACGGTGAACCCTTGGTTGGACGAACGGCTGGTACGTTGGAATTATCCCGTTTGGCAGTTGGGAATATCAAGCAAATAGAAATTGTGAAAGGTCCATCGTCGAGTTTGTATGGGTCGGAGGCTTTGGCTGGGGTGGTGAATATTATTACCGAAAAACCTAATGCAACAAATGGCTCATTGTCAATGCGTTATGGAACAAATCAAACTTCCGATTTAGCTGGTAGTCTAAGTTTTCGGAGAGATAAGTTAGGCTTAAATTTATTCTTAAATCGTTATCAATCAAATGGTTACGATTTTACACCTGATGTTTTCGGAGCAACGGTTTCTCCTTTTCAGAATTATACTTTTAACCCTAAACTGAGTTATGATTTTTCTTCAACATTAAAATTCAGTATTTCAGCAAGATATTTTACGGAAAATCAAGAAAATAATTTTCTGGTCGGTAAAGATAAAGTCTCTGGAAATGGCAATGTAAACGACTGGAATTTAAACCCTGTTTTGCGGTATGCTATTAATGAAAAAGTAAAAGCTACTGCCAGATTTTACACTACCCAATACCGAACTAATGCGACTTTAAATTACCAGAAAGATGCCAAAGTTTATGATGAAACATTTTTCATTCAAAACTTCCAACGTCCTGAAATTCAGATAGATTACGCCCTAAACGCCAAACATAATTTCACATTTGGCATCGGGAAAATTTGGGAAAGTGTAGAAGCAACTCGTTACGATGATACCAAGAGATTTGAAACAAGCTACGGATTTTTCCAGTATGAAAACACGCAATTTTACCATCTAAACCTCACAATCGGGGGGCGTTTTGATGCTCACTCAGCTTACCAATCACAATTTAGCCCCAAGTTTTCGTTGGCTTATGAACTCAGTCCAAAAATTACATTGAGAGGGTCGGCTGGCGTGGGTTTCAAAGCCCCTGATTTTAGACAATTGTACCTCAATTTTACCAATTCGGTAGCTGGTTATTCTGTTTTTGGAACGCAAGAAATTGCCAAAGGAATTGCCCGTTTACAGGCTGAAAATCAAGTTTCAGAATTACTTTTTGATGTCAATAAATTAGGCGAATTAAAAGCTGAAAGTTCTTTGGCGTTCAATTTTGGTGGAACAATTAATTTAGATAACTCATTGAAAATCAATATAAATGCTTTTAGAAATGACGTTGATAATTTAATCCAAACACAAGCAATTGTCCGAAAAACCAATGGGCAAAATGTGTTTAGTTATCTGAATCTCAACAAGGCATTCACCCAAGGAATTGAATCAGAAATCAGTAAACAATTATCCGTAAATAATCAGGCTTTTACGGTTTCGGCAGGCTATCAATTTTTGGAAGCAAAAGATAAAGAAATCGTTGAAAAATTAGAACGTGGCGAGGTTTTCAGGCGTAACCCTGAGACATTCCAGACGGTGCGAGTTAAGTCTTCTGAATACGAAGGAATTTTTAACAGGTCGAATCATTCTGGGAATTTTAAAATCTTCTACGAAAACTCAAAAAGTAACATAACAGCCTCATTGAGAGGAATTTATAGAAGTCGTTACGGCTTTGCAGATTTTAATGGGAACAGCATTGCCGATACTGACGATGAATTTGTGCAAGGATTTATGACTTGGAATATCGCCATTAGCAAAACTTTTAAAGAAAAATACAGGCTACAAACGGGCATAGATAACGCCTTTGGTTTCACCAATCCCGAACGAATCCCAAACTTAGCGGGCAGGCTAATTTGGGTGAGTTTGGGGGTGAATTTTGAGAAGAAAAAACTGTAACCCGAACTTTCCAGTTCGGCAGTTTATTACCTTATTCCGAACTGGAAAGTTCGTGTTACATTCTAAAAACTTACAACATGGAAATCTTACAATTCAAAACAAACATCACTTCGCCCATCGGTATTCAAGCCATTTGGGATGCTCTCAAAAGTTTAGGAATCTACTATTTTAATATTGACTTTCATGGCGTGGATAAAATCCTTCGGGTGACTTCGGATGCTATCATCTCAATCGAAAGTGTTATTGAATCCCTTGCCAATTTAGGGTATCATTGCGAAAAATTATCCGCTTAACTCATTAACAATCAAACATTTATAAATATGAACTCTTTTAAAAAAATCATCTTATTTACAGTGTCAGTTTCTTTATTTCTTTCTTGTAAAAAGGACGAAGTAACTATCAAAGAACCCGTAAAAGCTGAAACTGTCAAAGATTTAGCCGCCGACCCAACAACCATTTCAGGCACTGGACAACCCGTAGCTTCTGGCAAATTCACGTTCTATAATTTCAAAAATGGCATCGTTCCAAACGCTGATTCGACCACCAATAAATGGGACGTAGCTTTCAGAGGAACAACAATTTTGACCAACGGAGGAAGCTCAGGAACTGGACAAGGCGGAGCAGTAGTTTTGAATGGAATTTTTGATGAAATTAAAGAAATTCCAGCTTCATCAACTTTTGCCCAAGACTCTAAAACCGTTTTAGCAATTCCTACGGGTTCGGGTAAGGGTTGGTATAATTACGATGCTCCCACAAACATCATTTCACCCATTGCAGGAAAAGTTTTGTTGATAAGAACGGGCGATGGAAAATACGCCAAAATAGAGATTTTGAATTACTACAAAGGTGCTCCTGCAAAACCCGATGCAAACAGTGTAGCGAGACATTACACTTTTAGGTTTGCCTATCAACCTGATGGCAGTTTAAAGTTTAATTGATATTTTTCGTAGGTTTTATTCAAGGCGTAGTTCAAAACTATGCCTTTTTTTATTGCTTATTTATTTACGCAACATTGTTGCATTAATAAATAATTTCTATATTTGCATCAATGTTGCATATAAAGATAAAAGTAAAATGTCAAATCGAAAACTCCCCGTTACCGTCCTGAGTGGATTTTTGGGTGCTGGTAAAACCACGCTTCTCAATCATATTTTACATAACAAAGAAGGACTAAAAGTAGCGGTCATTGTAAATGATATGAGCGAAGTAAACATTGACGCTCAGTTAGTTGCGAAGGAAAATACCCTTTCTCGAACCGAAGAAAAGTTGGTTGAGATGTCAAACGGATGTATCTGTTGCACGCTTCGGGAGGATTTGATGATTGAGGTAGAAAAATTGGCGAAGGAAAACCGTTTTGACTATCTCTTGATTGAATCGACGGGGATTTCTGAGCCTGTTCCAGTTGCTCAAACGTTCAGTTTTCAGGATGAAGAAAATGGAATTGACCTGTCCAAATGGTCGTACATTGATACGATGGTGACGGTGGTTGATGCTTTTAATTTTGCCAAAGATTTTGGTTCGATTGATACCGTTTGGACTCGTGAATTGAACACAGACGAAAACGATGTGAGGACAATCGTAAATCTTTTGACCGACCAAATTGAGTTTGCTGATGTCATTATTTTGAATAAAACCGACTTAGTTTCTGAGCGAGATTTAGGGGAATTAAAAGCCATAATTGCCTCTTTAAACCCTGTGGCTAAGATTATTGATTCAATTTTCAGTAAAGTAAATCCTTCTCAGATTCTCAATACAGGGCTTTTTGATTATGAAAAGGCGGAATCTTCGGCGGGATGGATTCAGGAATTGGATAATCGTAAAAAGGGAATTGCTCACCAACCTGAAACCGAGGAATATGGTATTTCATCATTCGTTTTCAGAGATAAAAGACCTTTTCATCCCGAAAGATTTTGGCATTATTTGGGTAATGAGTGGCACACAGGAATCATCCGCTCAAAGGGACTTTTTTGGATCGCTTCACGCCCTGACGAAGCCATGAATTGGAGTCAGGCTGGTGGGTCTTTGCGGGCAGATGGTGCGGGTGTTTGGTGGGCGAGTATGCCTTTCGACCAACGAATTTCTTACCAAGCCTATCAAGAAAATATCCAAGAAATTGAATCTCGTTGGGACAAACGATTTGGCGATAGACAGAATGAATTGGTAATCATCGGACAAGATTTGAGCGAAGATACCATTTGTTTTGAACTCGAAAAATGTCTTTGTACAGAAGACGAAATCAAGCAAATGGAAAATGGAGGAAGATTTAAAGACCCTTTTCCGCAGACGATGTAGTAGGCTTTTGGCTGTTGGCAATCGGCTATTGGCTTAAAAATAGAACTATAAATCTCTGATTATTAATAAAAAACAACAAATCAACAATTCGTATGTAGATGGAAGATAAAGCTGATAAAATATTATCTAAGTTAGGTTTGAGGAGAACTCCTGCAAGGGTAGAATTATTGTCTTTTTTTCTGGAATCATCAAAGGCTTTTTCTTTAAGTGATATTGAGGAATTATTTGGAAATAATTATGATAGATCAACGATTTTCAGAACGTTGGAAGTTTTGACCAAACAACTCCTTCTCGAAAAATTCATTGATAAGAAAGGAGTGAACGTTTATATTTTTCATCATAATCATACCAATTGTTCTCAAAATAATCATTTTCACTTCAAGTGTGAAAATTGCCAAAACATAACTGCCTTGCCCAATTTACCCGAAAATTATATGGCAATTTTAGGTAAAAATCAAGTCAAAAGCCTCAATCTGATGGTTGAAGGCACTTACGAGGATTGTCAAAACTTATAAAATTCCAATATTATGCTAACAGCAAAAAACCTTACCAAAAAATACGGAGAACAAACCGCTCTCAATGCCCTTAATCTTACCATCAAAGAAGGTGAAATCTTTGCGTTGCTGGGGCAAAACGGAGCGGGGAAAACTACGACTATCAATCTGTTTTTGGGATTTATTGAACCCACCAACGGAACAGTTACAATCAATGATATTTCGGTGGTTGAAAATGCCTTAGAAACAAAAAAATACGTGGCGTATATTCCTGAAACCGTGATGCTTTATCCCAATTTAACGGGTATCGAAAATCTACAATTCTTTTCTTCTTTGGCGGGTTTCAAATATTCTGATGAACAATTGAGTGATTTTTTGAGTAAATCAGGATTACAAAAAAATGCTCATACGCAATATTTAGAAGGATATTCAAAAGGAATGCGTCAAAAAGTGGGTATTGCCATTGCCTTAGCCAAAAACGCCAAAGCCTTATTATTGGACGAACCAACGTCTGGACTCGACCCAAAAGCCTCCAACGAATTTTCTGAGATTTTAAGGGATTTAGCCAAAAACGGCACGGCGGTTTTGATGGCAACGCACGATATTTTCAGAGCCAGAGAGGTAGCCCATCGCATAGGTATTATGAAGGAAGGCAATTTAGTTTCGGTGGTTGATGCCAACACGATTTCTGCCAACGAATTAGAGCAACTTTATTTACAAACAGTTTAATCTTAGCAAACAGCTTTCGGCAGTCGGCTGTCAGCTATTTTACCTTAAAATTAGTGAATTAAATTATTTTAGCCGAAAGCTGATAGCTGACTGCCGAAAGCCAAATTTTATCATAACAAACATACAATGAAGCATTTATTTACCTTAACTTTTTTACTTTTTTCCATTTATTCACAAGCCCAGACCATCACTGGGAAAGTAACAGATGCCACCACTAACGAAAAAATTGTAGGGGCATCCATCAAACTCGTAGGTACTGAAAAAGGCACTGTTACCGATGCCGAAGGGAAGTTCTCTCTGGAAGGTTCGGGTTCGATTCAAGTGTCTTTTGTGGGGTATAAAACCTTTGAAATGAAGGCAAAAAACAAATTTCTGGACATTCAATTAACGCCGCAAGTATCTGAATTACAGACCGTTGAAGTTACGGGACGAATAGCCAAAGATTATAACAGTGAATACTCTTTTTCTGCCACCAAAATCGCCGCTTTGAACAAAGATATTCCCCAAGCAATTGCCACCGTAACGAAAGAATTAATTGCTGACCGTCAGGCTTTTCAGTTGGCAGATGCCGTGAAAATTGCGAGTGGCGTTGCTCCTTCGAGTTTTTATAATCAGTACAATATCAGAGGAATAAGCCAAAATGAAGAGGGACAAATCATCAACGGAATGCGTACTCGTCAGTATTATTTTTTGCAACCTTTAACGTCTAATATCGAAAGAGTAGAAGTGATTAAAGGACCTGCCAGTGCTACTTTTTCATCGGTTGACCCAGGCGGAAGTATCAATTTAGTAACCAAAAAACCTTTGGCAATTGATAGAAAAGAAGTGAGTATGAGCGTAGGGAGTTTCAGTACTTTGAGAGGAACGTTGGATTTTACAGGACCATTGAACAAAGAAAAAACGTTACTTTATCGTCTAAATGGGGCGTATCAAGAAGCGGCTTCGTACCGTGATTTGGTTAAAAATAACTCCTTTTTACTTTCTCTGTCTATCTCATACATTCCAAATGACAAAACTGCCATCAATGCTGAGATGATTGTCAGTAATATGCAGGGAAATTTGGATAGAGGACAACCCATTTTTGGAGCGGTTGCAGGAGTTACCGACCTAAATAGTACGCCCAGAAGTCTAAATTTAGGAGCAACTAATGATTTTTTCAATTCAAAAGAGTTGATTATTACGGGAAATTTAGCCCATAAATTTTCTAAAAATATTAGCTTCAATACATCCTACATGAAGCAAACTTGGACGGAAGATTTACAAGAACACCGCACTACAAACGCCTTCGCACCCGACATTACGGGCAAATCGGTTACTTCTTTGGCGGCTATGCAATTTGTGCAACGCAAGCAATTTTGGACGATTGATAACCTAAACGCTTATTTCAATTTTGAAGGAAACACAGGTAAAATCAAACATAAATTATTGGTAGGTTATGATTTGCAAAGCTGGCAAAAATTCAAAGGTGGTGGGCAAAATGCAGCACGTGGATTTTTGTTGAAAGATGGTTCGGTTGCAGGGGCTTTCACAGTAGCTAATGCCGCTAATTATCAGACTGTTACGATTGGTGGCGTGGTTTTACCAAGACCAAATGTTAATTATGTTGATTTGAATAATCCGAGTTACACCGTCAGAAATGTCAATGATTATACCACCAACGTAAGAACAGCGATTCCTTCGGCTTTAACAACTACCAACGCTATTTACATTCAAGAATATTTGCAATGGAATAAATTGACGGTATTATTGAGCCTAAGAAATGAGTGGTTTGAAGACATTACTTTCTACCAAACACCCACTGAAAGTTCATTCAAAAACGAAAAATTATTGCCAAGAATTGGACTTACGTATGCCGTTACTAAGAACATAAACGTCTATGGAACGTATTTAGAGGGTTTTCAGCCACAATCAAACACGGTTACGTTGATGCCAAGTACGGGTTCTTTTTTCTGGACAGCCAAATCAGCGGCAGCATTTAAACCTTTGGAAAGTGATTTGAAAGAAGTGGGTATGAAAGCTAATTTATTCAAAAACAGAATCAGTTTGACGGCTTCGATTTATGAAATTAATCAGAAAAATATTTTGATGAATGCCAACGACCCTACCCAACCCGATTTGTTAGTGCAACGTGGGGCGGATAGAAGTCGTGGTTTTGAAATTGATTTGGCGGGATATATTTTACCAAATTGGCAAATCAATGCTTCGTACAGTTACATTGATGCTAAAATCGTAACGGATTTTAATGAGAAATTGAATGGCGAACGCAAAGAAAATGTGCCAATGAACAGTGCTAATATCTGGACTCGCTATAATTTTAGCACCAATTCTGCCCTCAAAGATTTAGGCATTGGTTTAGGGTTTCAACACAGTGGCAGTAAAGTTCCTTGGTTCACGAGAGCTTTTGAAGTACCTGCTTATACGTTAGTGGACATGGCTTTTTATTACACCCCAACTAAAAGCAATATGCAGTTAGCCCTGAATATCAATAACTTAACGAATGGAAATTATTTTATCGGAGCTCAAAGTTATTTACGTTTATTCCCAGGGGCACCACGTAATTCGACTTTGACTTTGACTTATAAATTTTAGAATGAACCGCAAGGACGGGAAGACGCAAATTTTTTAGCGACTTTGCGTCCTTGCGGTTAAATAATTTTCATAGAGGCGTATGAACTCAGAAATACTAATAGCTAAACTCTTCCTAAAAACCGCCTTCAAAAACAAGGCGGTTTTTATCCTTACCCTGTTCATTGGATTATTGTTGATTTATGCCGCTTTTTCGGGTTGGACAAACTTCAAGAATCAAAATGAAATGAAGGCAAAATATCAAGAACAATCTCGTAAGGACTGGTTGAGTAATCCTGATAAACATCCTCACCGCATGGCTCATTACGGCAATTTTGCCTTTCGTTCCAAAGCACCATTGAGCGTTTTCGATTTTGGAATGGAAAGTTTCTTTGGTAATTCAATTTATTTGGAAGCTCATAAACAAAACACCACCAATTTCTCAGAAGCGGGTTTTTCAACAGGAATGTTGCGTTTTGGAGAAATCAGTATTGCCATGATTTTGCAAGTTTTATTGCCTTTGTTGATATTTTTCTTAGGTTTTTCCAGCATCGCATCCGAAAGAGAAAACGGAACATTGAAAATATTATTGAGTCAAGGATTGAGTTGGAAGCAATTGATTCTGGGTAAAAGCTACGGATTAATTGGCGTGGTAATGACGATTTTTATTCCTGTGATGATGGCTATTTCTATTTTATGGATAACCATTCAAAGCAATAATATTACCTTGGAAGAAACGCTCAGATTATTACTCATTATCCTGTCGTACTTCGTTTATCTCAGTATTTTTTGCGTGATTGCAGTCTTGATTTCTGCCATCAGCAAAACCTCCAAAACAGCTCTGACTTCATTAATTGGGCTTTGGTTGATGCTAACGATTGTACTTCCGAGAGCATCACAAGCCTTGGGAAAAGCCATTTATTCAACGCCTTCAAAAGTAAAATTTGAGTCGGATATTGATGCAGATGTGGTTAAGGTAGGTGACAGTCATAATCCTGACGACCCTTATTTTAAATCACTAAAAGATTCGTTATTATCTGTTTATAAAGTAGATTCTGTTAAAAAATTGCCATTCAATTATGGAGGTTTTCAGATGAAAGAGGGTGAAAAAATCAGTGCTAATATTTATCAGAAACATCAAAAAGAGCTTTGGAACATTTATGACAAACAAAACAGTTTTTCAAAAATATTAGCTTTTGTAAATCCTTACATGGCAATAAAAAACTTGTCGATGGCATTATCGAATACTGATTTTAGTTCGTACACAGAATTTCAAGAACAAGCCGAGGCATATCGCTATCACGTGAGCCAAGAAATGAACGAATTTCAAATGAAGTACATCAGCAATAATGCTAAAAGTTCAGCGGGTAAAAGTAATATTATCGATAAAAAACACTGGGAAGATTTGCACGATTTTCAGTACAAACCATCAGGAATTGGGAAGGTTTTCAGCAATGAATTGATTTCTATTTTAGCCTTTTTGTTTTGGATTGGCTTACTATTTTTCCTGATAAGATTACTATCTAAAAACCTCAAAGCAATATGATAACCCTAATTTTAAAGAATTTCTTACGGTCAAATAGCGTAAAAATTGGCGTTTTGTTCTTACTTCTTGCAGGAATAATTAGCCTTTTTGTGGGTAAACAATTCATTGATAAACAGAAGCAAAGTGTTGCTGAGACAGCTCAATACCAACAAAAACACATTGCCGATAATGTGAAAAATCACAAAGACGAAATGGGTCTTTTATTGTACTATTTAAAGTTTTCGTTGGTCAATAACACCTTGCCAATCAACGCTTTATCTATCGGTCAGCGAGATGTAAACCCGTCTATTCAAAGTGTAACGATTCGTGGTTTAGAAGCCCAAAAGTATGATGCTGATTTGAACAACCTCTACAATTTGTTATTAGGAAACATTGATTTTAGCTTCGTTTTAATCTTCCTTTTTCCTTTAATAATCATTGCTTTTACCTACAATATTATTTCGGAAGAAAAAGAAAGCGGCACTTGGAAAATAGTAGTGATTCAAAGTAGAAGTCCTTTTTCGTTCATTTTTCAACTATTTTCAGTTCGATTTTTGGTGGTTCTATTGGTTTTATTTGTAACACTTTTTATCGGCTGTATATTCTTAGAAATCCCATTAGATTCAGCTTTTTTGACGTATTTATTGGTCTCCATTTTATACATTTTATTTTGGTTTGGCGTATGTTTTTTGGTAGCTTCTTTGCATAAAACTTCAAATTTTAACGCAGTGATTTTATTATCAATTTGGATATTTCTTATCATTATTTTACCCGCATCAATTAACAATTATTTAGTCAATAAATATCCAACGCCCGAAGCCTTAGAAACGACCCTAAAACAACGAAAAGGCTATCACGAAAAATGGGACACGGACAAGCAACCAACCGTAGATAAATTCTACGCCCATTACCCTCAATTCAAGAAATTCAAGATGCCCGAGGGAGATTTTAACTGGCTTTGGTACTACGCCATGCAACAAATGGGCGATGATGAGTCCGCAAAACAATCGAAGGAATTACGTGAAAAATTGCAGAAACGAAATAAATTAAGTGCCAACATTGCCCAATTCATTCCAACGCTTCATTTACAAATTCAGTTGAATGAAATAGCGAAATCGGGTTTAACAAATCAACTACTTTTTTTAGATGAAGTAACTCATTTTCACGAAAAAAATAGACTTTATTTTTACCCAAAAATATTCAGCGAAGCACCCGTGAATTCAGAAAATTGGGAGAAGTTTAAGGTTCAAACTTTTACCGATAAGAGTTCTTTGAGTTATATGAAAATACTTCTTCCTCTAATGGTTTTTATAGGGCTTTTTGTTGGTTTGGGGTGGGTAAATTTTAGGAGGACGATTTGATTATTTTGGTATGCCATAAAATGATAATTGTCCATATTCAAATGGAGTTGATTTGTGAAAAACGTAAAATAACTACTGTATATTAGTTAGTCACGACAATTCAACAAGTCAGACTTCAATAATTTGAATATAATAGACCAAAATCTTATACAGCTTCTAACTAAAAAACATAAAAAAAGCCCCTTGAAATTAATCAAGGGGCTTTCTTATGTTTGAATCTATTCTTTTACAAAACGTACATCTACAATTTCAACTCTTCTCTCTTTCGATGGTCCGAGGTCATAAATTGAAAGTTTTGTATTTTTCTCATCGTCACTCAAACCAGAAGCTGACGAATCTTCACCGTTTGCTTGTTGAGTAATGCTGATTTTGTCCATATATTTTTTCAACATTCCACCTTCGTAGCTTTCTAAATAATTCTGAATACTGCTGATACGGCGTTTCGTTAAATTAATGTTATAGTCATTTTTAGCTAATGGACTTGCAAAACCTTTTACCGTAACATTTACTTTGTTTCCTTCTTTCAAGGCTTCAGCAATTTTTGCGGTAATGTCTTTCAAATCTTCATGTCCTTTTTTCACATCATTTTCAAAGAAACCTTCTATAGCTGTTTTTGCATCTGGCGTATCTTGTTCTGCCGAGAATTTAGATTTTAATCTCATATATTTCTCGAAAGTCTGCGTATAAGTCGATGTCGTAGTGACAGCCTGTGTATTTTTATTTGGCTGGTCGTTTTCAAAATACAACACCACAGGAGCAAAACCATCCATCTGGATTCCTGCTGCTGGTGGTACTGTTGTTTCAGCAACTTTTACAGTGTCCATTGTTGCTTTCATGGTATCTGCAACTTGAGGTACTTCGGCTGTCACTGGTTCTTTCTTGCAACTTCGCATCAACCCCAAAAGAACACCAACCAAAAATAAAACGCCTAAAAGTGGCAATAACCATTTCGGAAGTCCACCTGCGGCTGCTTCGATTTCTGGTTCAGCCATTGCCGATGGTGGCACAACTGGAGGTACAACTTTAGGAACTTCTACAACTGGTGCTTCTACCGCAGGAATAGCCATTGCTGGAATAGCCGCTGCTGCTGCAAGACCAAGACCACCCAAAATTGGGAACAAGCCCATTAAACCTGCTTTATCTTTTGAAGGACAACTTCTGGCAATTTCTTGGTGATTTCCAGCTTTCAGAATCACGTAATGAACGCCATCTTCTTCAATTTCTGCATATCTTTCTTTAATATCACGGTTTTTAACAACCGAAGCAACTCCATTATCTCTTGCACCTTTAGTTGGATAGCCTTCACTTCTGAACATTACGTCTCCGTTAGTATTCAAAACCGAGAAATAATACTCTCCGTCACCATTCTGGAAAGTACGAATCCCTTCTGCTGGCGAATCTGTATGTCCTGCGTAGGCTTCGCATGGGAGGTAATTATCAACTTCACGGTCAGAATCAGCCTCTGCTATTGCGGCAACCGCAGGGGTATCATCAAAAGAAATAGCTGCTACTGAACCTGCCACCATAAACGGATACAAACCATTTAGTTCGTCCATACTGTTGTAGGGGCAACTTCTGGCAATTTCTTGGTGATTTCCAGCTTTCAGAATCAAATAAAACTTTCCCTCATCTTCAACTACACTATAACGTTCTCTGAGTTCACGGTTTTTCTGAACTGAAGCTACTCCATTATCTCTTGCAGCCGTTGTGGGGTAGCCTTCGCTACGAAAAACCACTTTGCCCGACTTGCTGAGCATGGTAAAATAATGCTGGCTGTTTTCTGAATTTTGGAAAATTCTGAAATCTTCTGCTGGTGATTCTGAATGTCCTGAATAAGAATCACAAGGTAAATAACTGTCAATCTGCATATTTTTTCTTGTTTTAGTTTAGGTAAAGCCATAGCTTGGCGAATCCTTTTGTACTATTTTTTGAAAAACGAAAAATATTTTTCATCACCAAGTTAAGACTTTTCACAGATTTAACCACTTATTCCGTACATTTTTCTTCATTCACGAGTTATTCTACTATGATTTTTGCAGTTTTCTCACCAATTTTTATGAAGTAAACTCCTTTTGCCAGTCCTTCTGTCGAGAACGAAAAATTATCTTTATTTCTTTCCAATCTTTTTTCAGTTGTTATCAATCTGCCCATTCCATCAAAAACCATAATCTCGGTTTTAGTTGAAGGTATATCAATCCAAACTTTGCCAGAACTTGGGTTTGGGTAAATCCTGGGCAACAAATCCAGTTCATCCACAAAACCTAATGGACTAAAACTGGTACAAGATTGAACTGTTTTCTGACGAATTTGCTCCAGTTTTGCGTACAAATTATTGCCTGGACAATCAGTAGAACATGAACCGTCTCGGTGTGCGGATAAATTATTCAAATTCTTACCAGATGCTGCATGAATAGATTTTTCGAGTGGCAAAATCGACTCTTTTTTCATTTTCCAAGCAATTAATTTTGCTAAAGACGCCAAAGAAATATCCGTTGGTTGAGCCGTCATGTAGTCTCCGAGCAAGCAAATACCCATCGTTCCGCTATTTTGGCTACAAAAATGAGCCCCCAATACATTGTCGCCGTCCATGATATTCTGCCCGTCTCGTCCTTCGTAAATTGTACCATCTTGGGCAATCAAAAAATTGTAACCTACGTCGTTCCAACCATTGGTTTGGGTATGAAAAGTATAAACATTTCTGACGACATCAGTATAATTGGTATTCGTGTTTGACCCTGCTGCATGATGCACAATAACGTGTTTTGTGGTAGTTTTCACTGGCAATTCTTTAGGCGGAGTAAGCCCAGAACGCCATGTACTGGCAGGAATAACAATGGGTTTTTCGCAGTCTGCTGCTACTCGTGATGATTTTTCTAATTGAAGATTTGTAAGATTTAAGGGCTTCACATAAATCTTATCCATGAGCAATTTTCCTGTAAAGTTTTCTGTTGAAATCTGCAAAGATTGGATTGGCTTCGAGAACACAATCAGAGCCGATTGGGCAGGGTTATCGGCATCTGGTTTTACCAGAAAAACTTCATCATCTGTTCTAATAAATATTTTGTCAACTAACTGATTTTCAGATAGATTAAAAGAAATACTTGAAATTTCATGCTCAAATTTGAGTATTTGAGCATTACTATTCTTGATAGTGATTTCTTGTTTTTGAACAAGAGCAGTTTCCTGTGCATTTGCCTGAAAGCAGAGCAAAAAAATGAAGGTAAATTTGAGGTATTTTTTCATGTTTGACGAAGTTTTTTGAATTGTAAATTTACTTATTTTCATTCATAAACTTTGTAGTTAATTTTGAATAGATTTCCTGCGAAAGTGTTTGGTGATTGAAAAATAGGAGATTTTTGAGCGAAAACAAAGAAAATTTTGAAGCCAGGATGGAATTCCATAGCATCGCTACGGTTAAAAAATTTTCTTTGTTTGTAGCCAAAAAGATGCTGTTTTTCAACATCAAACACTTTCGTAGGAAGTCTAATAACATAAAAGCCAAGTTTCTCGTCTGTGGATGAGTAAACTTGGCTTTTATGTTTAAACAGTTTCTTAAATCTAAAAATGAGAAATCTCCATAACCTGATTCTTTTTGATAATAACTTTTATTAGAAAACCCTTGACATAGGCGATTCTTTTACTTTTAGGCTTATCTAACTTAATAGGATTACCCTCCTTATCAATAAATCTTTCTGATATAATTTTCTCATTTGCTATGTATGCAGCTTTATTTCCTAAAAGGTAATTATCAAGCCCATCTCTCATTTTCTCAACTTCTAAAGAATTTAATGGATTTATTTTTTCTTTATAAGATTTATAGACCACCACATTTTCTCTAAAAAAACCAATAATTCGACCAATATTACTATCAATGTCTTCTCTATCTACAAGGAAAGTTGATATAACTAAAACTCGTTCTCCAAGTTCAGTAGGTTCATTTTCATAGACACTAATCACAGATTTTTTATCACTAAAATGATTGGTTTGAAATAGTTCCTCCAAACATTTCACAACTACCGTATCATCTATATTTTTCTCTACTATTTGAGGATATAAATGCGTTGCATTCAGCAATGTCATACTGAAAATTAGTACTATGATTTTCATTTTATTCAAATAGTAAAGCCATTAATTCTAAATTTGCCTTGAAAATTTTATTGGTCTAAGGAGATAATGGTCTGGGAATACATAAATACCAGTATTAGATGTTACTGTTTATTAATAATCACTGATTTTAATATCTCCATTTCTAAGTATATTAACACTTTGCCCTGATTGAAATGTAAATGCTCCCATGGATATTATTTTATCTTTAGTTAAAAACTCTCTGTCCTTCTTATTTAAAGTGTATTTTTTATCTTTGAAAGGGTCATAAAATAAGAAGTTATCGTTTAAAGTTTCTTTTAGTACTTTCTTAATCTTGGCAGTTAGCTTTTTCTTACTTTTACTTGAAAAACCACTTCCATTACTCGTAAATATCCATTTGAAAGTATTATCATAAATCAAAACCAATGTATTATCTATGTATGTGTAGAAAGGAGGATAATAATCACAATTGAAACAATCAGCATCTTTATTACCATTAATATAATAGCTACTTAAATTTATATTGAAAGAGATTAAAGTATCATTATTTGTAATTAAATCTTTAAAATCACCTTTCAATATATTGTAACTTCTAAAATCAATATTATCTATGGTTATATACCCATAGCCATTTCTAAAAAGTATGTTTTTAGTGCGATGTTGTTCAATAAGTTGTTTAACCACAGAAACTATGGAGTTATTTTCAATATTTATATATTGAATTTCATACAGATTTGATTTCATCTTTCCTTGTGCATTCGCATACAAGGAAAGGTGAAGTTGTGCTATCACACAAAAAAAGGTAATGATTAATTTATAAAAGTGCATGTAGAGGATAAATTACCATTGTGTAATTTAATAGAGTGAGATTTGATAGCTTTTTTAAAAGTTGTTAAATCTGGGTATTGCGTAATCAAAAAAAAAGTTATTAATTTATTGATAATCAGCAATTTATGGTTGCTTCGTTGACTTAGGAGTAATTTCTTTTTTTGCAAAAGACCTCATGAGAGGTCAAATTTGATTAGCCATACGTGAAACGTATGGAATTGAAATATGAGCGAATTCAACCCCGAATGGGGTTGAAGCCACAGATTAATCCATTTTCCCCGAGTTTCACTCAGGGCTAATCAAATTTAATCCTTTCAGGATTTCAAAAAGAAATTGCTGTTGACTTAGCAACTTAAAATTTAACAACTACTCACTAAAACTGCTTCAAATAAGAAAATTTCGCAATTAAATGTTGTTCTGTTTGGCGTTCGGTTTCTGAAAGATAAACACGAGTTTTTCCGTCTTGTCCCCAAATAGATTTTTGGTTATTGAATCCTCGCTGATTAAACACTAAGTATATGAAAGACAGAGGTTTATATTCCCAAGAAAAACGAATATTCCAAACATTCAAATCACTTTCGCCTGTTAATCGTTGATAAAAACCTATCAGTTGCAAACGTGGATTCAAGGCAAATCTCCCCGAAAGTGAGTAGATTTGAGAGTTACCTGACTGTTTTTTGATACCTAAATTCGTATAATTATTGCTGATAACAGAAGCCGTAAGCGAAATATGAGGAATCGGTGCAGCTACCAAGCTAAAATTGGTATTTGAAAGATAACCATTGTAATAGTTCCCAGTCTCGAATAGCAAACTGTATGAAACTTTTTTAGAGGCATCACTTCCTAAAATAAAAGTAAAACGGTCATAATTATAGTCGCCATTGGCAAAGTTTATGTTCAAAATATTGAGTGTATCTTTAGTCTGAGAATAATCAACATTTTGATAATAGTGGTCTGTTAATACCCCAAAAACTCCTCCGCTTTGGGTCGTAAACCAAATAGGATTAGTGTTCCATCTGCGTTCTTGTAACTTTCCCGTAGAAGTAGCATGGTAGGTAAGAACATAGCCTCCTGGTTCAAAACTTCTTAGCCATTTTGGCAACCATTTACCACGATTTAACCAATATGCCCCCGTTGAAGATTCGATAACATCTGGTCTTGCAACAAAACCTAATTCTGGTTTAAAGTCCTGATTAACAATGTTTTGTGTGAGCCAATAAGACCATTTCACTCCTCTATGGTTCAGTTGATAATACCCCGAATAACCCTGCCCGATTCCCTTCGTTTTATCAGTACTTGAATTTGAAATCATCGCCATCGCTTGAAAAGAGGTACTTGGGTCTATTCTGAAAAAACCATCAATCGAATGCGTTAGATTGTTGTAAGAAGGCGTATTTTTGATGGTTGTCAGATACCCCAAACGGTTTTGTTTTCCGATATTCTGAGAAAATCGCCCAACCATAAAATCAGTTCCCGCAAGCCCGTTTGTACCTTGTTCACGGATGTACATGATACCAGAATTATTTTTTAATGAACGATTCACCAATCTCATTCCGAAGTCAATCGGAATCGGTTTTCCGTTGGCATCAAGACCAATTTTTCTACTAAAAAAAGGTTGAATCCGTTGCTGCCCGCCCGAATATTCATCAATTGGAGATAATCCTGCCCCAAAAAGTGAAGCATTTTCCAAGAAAAACTGTCTTCTTTCAGGGAAAAAAATACTCAAACGACTCAGATTATTTACCTGACGGTCGGCGTCTGCTTGGGCAAAATCTGTGTTATAGGTCAAATCCAAGAGCATATTTGAAGTCAACGCCCATTTCATTTCTCCGCCTGCTTTTACAGAAGAACCGTTTTCTTTTGCATAAAAACTTGAACCTCTGTAAGTATCATCCGAAAGAAGCACATAAGGTTGAACCCGAATATTTGCTCCAGAAACGGGTGGAGGTTTTATGCCAACTAACTTTCCTGCATAGCTCATACGGGCAGGTGAGAACGACCTCGGAAAGGCCGACCAAGCCGAAAATTCATTGGAATATCGCCTAATTCTGAAAAAGTTAACGCCCCAAGTTTGCTCTGCATTAGCCGTAACTTTCTGATAACGAATGGTTTGCCACGGAATCGCAAATTCGGAATACCAACCATTTTCAGTTCTGGAGGTTCGTACTTTCCAGAGACCATCCCAATCAACATCGAAATCATTGTCATCGGCTGTGATTAAATCTCGCTGAGAACTATACGGGTCAGTCATGAAAATCATTGAGTTCCGTTCATCGTTGAAACCATCAACACTAATTCCGATTTGGTCAGAATCTCTGAAATCAAAATCACGTTTGAGACTGGTAACACGCAAGGCTTTTTTGCCCAAAGAATCTTTACAAAAAACACCGATATAAAGAAATGATTTATTGTAAAGTAATTTGAATTCTGAATTATTGAGGGCTTTATTGAGTTGGTTGGGTTCTACTTGAATAAAATCAGTAGCCACAGGCGTAGTAGCCCATTCGGGTTCATCTAATTTCCCATCTATTTTCAAAAAACCTTCAATCCGAGTAGCCTGTATAGTTTTTTTGATAGAATCTGGCGGAAAAACGTCTTGTCCAACCGCAACATTAACGCAAAAAATAAGGAAAAGGGGTAAAAAATACTTCATAAATAAATGTTTGTTGTGAATATTACAAAGTTAGTCTTTTTTTAGAAATTGACTATGTTGATTTAGACAGCATAAGTAGTTGCTGAATTTTAAGTTGCTAAGTTAATGGCAAATTCTTTTGGCAAAAGACCTCGCTCAGCAGGAGTGAGGTTATCTAAATGCCAAAACTATTTTTCAACGAAATACTTACACAAAAAAACCTCCACTGAAAATATCAGTAGAGGTTTTTCGCAATTCAAAAATTTAACAATTATTTACTGCCGCATCCTTTGTTGTATTCAAAAACGTGTTTGTCAATGTCTCTCCATTTAATTTCCTGTTCCAACATTTCTGGACAACCTTCATAAGTTGTTTTGAAATCATCTTCATAATCTTTCTTTTGAATTTTATAAGCAACATTATCTCCGATTTTGATATAATAAGATTTGTCACGACCTCCCGCAACCGTCATCGGACCAAAACCAATACTTGTGGTTTCAGTAGCCCAAGGGTCATGGTAAATTGTAATTTTTCCCATAAAACCAGGGTTCACAACTTGTAATAAAAGTGTTCTTTCTGTTTTCTTAATCATTACGGTTGATTTCTGGAAATAGGCATAACCTTTATCCAAAAACTCCTTGTTCAATTCTTGTTTCTGCCATCTGTTCACATTGTAAAAAGTCTGAGTTCCAGTTGCCATTTTTGCCCAACCACTCGGTGGCAAATACATATACTTGATTTGTTCAGGCTTGTAAACCGTCTTTTTTTTGTCTGCACCCTTAATCGTAATTTCTTCGATAAGTCCTTTTTTACGGTCAATGTCATCAATTGTTCCTTCAACTTTAGTACCATCTTCAAGGAAAAGTTGAGCAATTTCTTTATGAGAAAAAGTGTCAAAAGCAGGAGCAAACGCTTGCCCCGATACGTTGATTGTGATTGCCAAAGCGAGCATTACGCCCAGCGTAATTAGTGTTTTTTTCATTGGTTGTAAATTATTTTATGTAAAAATCATTTAATGTTATATCAAATTCAGCAAAAAACAAAACCAAATCAATTATACGGTAGGGATTGATGATTTTTAGGGAAAAATTTAACAACTCAAAACTTATCAACTTCCTAAAATCCTTCAGCTCATTTGTATTTGTTTCAAAACGCTCATGATGGTTTTGTCAGCACTGAAATGAATGTCGTCTGGGTCGGGGTTGAAACCAATACTTGCCGAAGATGCACCTGCTAACTCAAAGTTAATCAATGTGTTAGCAATAGCCTGAGCCTGCGAGTCCGCACCGACAGTAGAAAAATCAATCATGATATTGACCATCAGGAAACTATTCCTGAGGTTCTGTGAAAGCCCGATAACCTGATTTGGAATATCACCCGAAATATCAGAAGACCCAACGATAAATTTGCGTGGATTGCCTTTAGAATATTGATTAACGGTGGTATGAGCAACGCCCACTGTACCAACATCAACTTTTAAAAAAATGGAATTATTATCTGGACCAGTGTCGTAATTAGTTTTCATGAAAAGAGGATTTTGAAGAATAATAGACTTCCTGCTAAAGTACAAAATTTTATCTCAAAATACCGTAAACTAAGTATTAAAATGATGTACGCCAGAGATGGATTATTTTTAGTAAGTTAAGGGAGTTTGTAAGTTTAAAAGTACCATGTACTTTCTTTTTTACCACAAAAGTCACAAAGAAAACAAAGTTTTTCATTGATTTACTTTTGTTTTCTTTATGCCTTTCGTGGTAAAATTGGTACTTTATTTTTGCAATTTCCATAAACTTCAATTTAAAAATCCACAACCCCATGACAAAACCCACAATTAGAATTCTGAGTATCGACGGCGGCGGTATCAGAGGTATTATTCCTGTAATGGTTTTGGATGCTTTGGAAAAAGCAATTCAGAAAAAAGAAGGTGACCAAGCTCGTTTGGCAGACTATTTTGATTTCATTGCAGGTACAAGTATTGGCGGAATTATTGCCTGTGCGTTACTCACGCCTATAGATGAAAATACGCCTAAAAGTAAGTATTCAGCAGAAGATATTTTAGGATTATTTGAAAAATACGGAGGAGAGATTTTTTACAACTCTTGGTTCTCTAAGTTGCTGAAAAACAAAGCATTACATATTTTAAAAGACATTGTTTCGGGGATAACCGATGAGGCATATTCTGCAAAAGGATTAGAGAAAGTATTGAAGAAATATTTTGGAAAAGTGACGCTCGATAAGCTCATAAAACCATGTCTTGTACCTGCTTATAACACAGAACAAAGGCGGACATTTTTCTTCACACAGCAAAAAGCAATTTACAATATAGAGAGAAGTAATTTTTACGTAAAAGACGTTTGCAGAGCCACCTCCGCCGCCCCGACAGTTTTTGAAGCCGCCAGAATAGAGTCGTTGAGCAATGTAAAATTCTCGATGATAGACGGTGGAATTTTTGCTAATAATCCCTCGCTGTGTGCATTGGCGGAGGTCAGGAAAGCGGAACAACCTCCGAAAGTAGAGAATATTGTTTTGGTTTCATTGGGAACAGGCTCTGTACGCACACCTTATTATTACGACGACATCAAGGACAAACCGACCATAGGGATGATACCCGCAATCATAGACATGATGATGTCTGGTGTAGCAGAAACCACTGATTATCAGGTACGTAAGATGTTTGAAGCACGAAAAGTAGCCCACCAATATTTCAGAATAGACGCTCCGAACCTCACGAACGAAGAAGCAGAATTAGATAACGCCAGTCCCCGCAACATAGAACTTTTGAAATCCATCGGATTCCAAACCGCCATGAACTACGACTTAGAAAAAATAGCCACAACATTAATCGAAATGAAAAGCAAAGACAAAGGATTGAGTTTTCAAACAAAAAAAGCCAGTTAGAGCTGGCTTTTTTTGTTTGTCATTCTTTCCCTTCCTCATCGGCAGTATCCAACAACAGTTCTGAAATAACCAATCTCATAATAAGATATCCACTTACAAAACCAAACGTTGTAAAAAAGATAATGATAGCAGCACAAAATACATTTGCAGACTCTATTTGCATTGAATTATTAGTCATCCCTTTTGCCATTCTTGTTGCTACTCGCATAATAAAACCTGGGATTTCTCTGAGTTGTACTAAACTTGCTCCAATGACAATTTTAGTAAGCCAATCCGAAATTTCAGTAAGGTTGGTATTTTCTTGAATAGAGTTTTGCTTAGGAGACTGAGTTCTCAAGCCTCCCAATTGGTCATTTAAAGAAATAATTTTGGGAACACCAAACGTAAACCCAGCCAAACCACCTAAAACAAAATAAGCGGAAGCCCATAAAAAAGCTGATGTTACATCAATATTATTTTTTTTGTAAACCAAAATAAATCCAAAAATTAAACCTGCTAAAACCCAAGAAGCTGTCCAAAAGTATTTTCGATATTTTATAATTGCGTTCATTAGTGTGTTGATTTGAATATTACTTTATTTATTGTTATTAAACTTAAGTTGAGACTTATAGCCTACTTGCAATTGATAATAATTGCTTTCAGTATCCTCAAAACCATTTACTGCTATAAGTCGAAGAAAAATTCTATCATCTGATTTTTTTATTGGGTAATAAAACATTTCTATTTTTGGCACAAAAAAAGGTTGAGAATCTGAATTTTCCGGTCTCAGCTTAATCCTGTCTTTTAGTGCTTTTCCATTCCATATTTTTTGATACCAAGTTTCTGCAACCATGTCGATACCGAAATTCCTATATAAATGTAAAGAGTATTTTAACCCAATTGAATATTTAAGCATATTGATACCATCTTTTATGTATTCTAAAGGTTCATTTTTATTGACTTGTGAACCAATGAGTGTTTTTGAGATAGCGGTATCACCCCTAATCTTTGAAAATTGAAATCCTGCACCAACATTCACTTCTAAGGAAGATTTATTTTTATAAAATATACTAATGAGATTGGCTTTTAGCCCTAAATCTAAGTAGGCACGTTGATTTAATAATTGTCTATCTACTTCTGTCGATTCTATTTCTTTCGTTATTTTACCATTGGTTTGCAAAAAATTATACTTTAATGCTACACTACTTAAATCATTATCAAACCTACTGTAAGATATATATGGGTCTATATAATGAAAAAGAAAGATATTTCTTAATCCGGTATTTTTAGTGTTCCAAAGAATTTTTGCACGCACATTAGTTTGTAATAGCCCATTTCCTATATTGGGATCAAGTATTGACAATAAATCTGAGTAGATATTAAAATCAATATATGAATTTAACGATGTGGACAGTTTTATATCTTTGTAATTGTGAATCTTGTTTAAAGTAATTTCATCGTCACCAGGACTATAGTTTTTTTCTATATTAGGTAAATAGTCTATGTAATCTTTGAAATAAATAAATTGACTATTTCTCCCAATTGTATTATCTGCCAAACTATAATGTCTTAGCGTTTGTTGAGAACTACTATAACTATTATCCCTTATATTGATAGGGATTCTTTTACGATATAGAATATTTTCAAACCTATCTTTAATCTGCAATGTCTCATTTGCTTTTTTGATAAATTTCGTTCCAAAAGTCTGTATTTCATCTAAAACTCCATTCCTGAAAGCTGCTTTAACAGAATCGATTATGAAATATCCAATTTCATTCTCACTGAATTTAAGTTTATAATCTATTTCACTTTTTAAGTAATTTCTACCTTTTTGAGGAGCTGTCTTAAACTCAAATAACTTTATAGGTTCTTTTTTAAAAGAGATTGTACCAATTACTTCATTCGTATCTTTATCTGAATTAATTCTTGAAGATAGATTATCGGTAAAAGATGCCTGTGCTTCTTTAAATTTTTGGCTTCTAATCTCTTCTGGGGATAAATAATCTTTAAAATTTACTATACATTCTAATGTATCTTCGACCATCCAATCTTTGTCTGGAGTACTTATTTTGAGTTTTAAAGTAATTTTTTCATTTTCTTGATTATTGTCTTTTATCAGTTGAATTTTAACTGTTTGTTTTTGTAAAGTATCATTTTCAGAATTACTCGTGCCAAACGTGAATGATTTTGGTCCAATCTTCTTATAATCTATATCCTCTACAGCATCAGATTTAAGTACAGAATATTCCATAGTTACTGTTTTTCCTGTTTCTATTATACCCAAAGTTTGAATGTCAATTCCCGCATCTTCTCCTTCTAAAACTGTAATAGATTTTTGACTAAATCCTATTTTTACTTGATGTGGTAAGGCAGTTACTGTAATCATAGTTGAAAACGTTGCTGCAACATCTGCTGTACTCGTTATTTTAACAGTATAGTTACCTGCATTTGAGTCTGCAAATTTCTTAATGTTAGGTTCTTGTAAAGTTGAACCAAAGCTATTGGGTCCAGACCATGAATATTTATAGTCTTCGGGTTTTCCTGAACTTAACTTTGTTTTCAGGATTAGGGTACTGCCTCTATTAACCTTAGTAGGGTTATCATTTGCAGGGGCTATTTGAGAGTAAAGTCTATTACTCATCAATACTATCAATAAAATGAATAGTATAGGTTTATTAATTACGGGGTTTGATTTGGTTTTCATAAACATCAGCGATTTAAGTTTAACACCCCCAAACCTAACAAAAAAGCCAACCTCTCACAAGGTTGGCTTAAAAACATTATTATACGGTCGTTTTGTTTAGCTTTTTACTGAAATTGGTTAAACAAAATCAATCCAACTCCACCTGCACATTCACAAATTTCAAATTTTCGTCATCTCCCAGTTCCATCATTACTACAGAATCTTTAGTGATGTAGTTGCCCAAAATCTGTTTCGAGAGTTCGTTCAAGATACGTTTTTGGAGTACTCGTTTCAGTGGTCTTGCTCCCATTGTGGGTTCGTAACCTTCTTCTGCTAAGTGACTTAGGGCTTCTTCTGTGGCTTCCAGAATGATACCTTGGTCTTTCAAACGCTCTTGTATTTGTCGGAATTGAATCTGTACAATTTGTCGTAAATTATCTTTACTCAATGGTTCAAACATCACAATTTCGTCCACACGATTCAAAAACTCTGGTCGTACCACTTGTTTCAGCAAAACCATCACTTCTTCTTTGGCTTGTTCCATGATTATATGGTTATTCCAGCCTTCCATTTCACCCATTTTTTCTTGAATAATGTGGCTACCCAAGTTAGAAGTCATGATGATAATCGTGTTTTTGAAATTAGCTACTCGCCCTTTATTATCGGTCAAACGTCCATCGTCCAACACCTGTAAAAGGATGTTCCAGACATCTGGATGAGCTTTTTCTATTTCGTCTAACAAAATCACCGAGTACGGTTTACGTCTTACGGCTTCGGTCAGTTGTCCGCCTTCGTCGTAACCCACATACCCAGGAGGCGAGCCAACCATACGGCTTACGGCATGGCGTTCTTGGTATTCAGACATATCAATTCTGACCATGGCGTTTTCGTCATTGAACAAATAATCTGCCAATGCTTTTGCGACTTCGGTTTTTCCTACGCCCGTTGTCCCCAAGAAAATAAACGAACCAATCGGACGCTTAGGGTCTTGCATTCCTGCCCGTGAACGACGCACCGCATCAGAAATCGCCTCAATGGCTTCGGTTTGTCCAGCCACTCGCAAGCCCAATTCTGTTTCCATGTGTAGCAGTTTTTCTTGTTCTCCACGCATCATTTTTGCCACAGGAACTCCCGTCCATTTCGCCACAATTTCTGCAATGTGTGAGGGAGTGACAGCAGCCCCTTGACCCCCAGAGGGGGAGTTAGAATCGGACAAAAAAGCTCCCCTATCGGGGGCGGGGGGGGCTTGGCTCAATCTCGCTTCCGCTTCCGCTAATTTTCCGTAACGAATTTCTGCAACTTTGCCATAATCACCTGCTCTTTCGGCTTGTTCTGCTTCTAATTTTAGGCGTTCAATATTTTCTCTTTCCTTGCGTACGCTGTCCAATGAGGCTTTTTCATCTTGCCATTTAGCCATTAAGTCATTTTTCTTCTCGCCTAATTCTGCCAATTCTTTACTGATAATTGCTTCACGTTCAACATTATTTTCTCTTCTGATAGCCTCCCGTTCAATCTCCAATTGCATGATTTTTCGTTTCAAATCATCAATTTCTTCGGGAACAGAATCAATTTCCATCCGCATTTTTGCGGCGGCTTCGTCCATCAAATCAATCGCTTTATCGGGCAAATAACGGTCAGAAATGTACCTACTCGAAAGCTCCACGGCAGCAATTACGGCATCGTCCTGAATCCGCACACCATGATGCAATTCATATTTTTCTTTGATTCCCCTCAGAATCGAAATCGCATCTGGAATATCGGGTTCATCGACAATAACTGTCTGGAAACGTCTTTCGAGTGCCTTATCTTTTTCAATATATTTTTGATACTCTTTCAAAGTCGTCGCCCCGATGGCGTGCAATTCACCACGAGCTAAGGCGGGTTTCAGCAAATTGGCAGCATCCATTGCGGATTCACCACCACCGCCTGCTCCGATAAGCGTATGAATTTCGTCAATAAAAAGTACTATATCTCCCTCAGAATCAGTCACTTCCTTTATAACCGCTTTGAGTCTTTCTTCAAATTCTCCCTTGTATTTTGCCCCTGCAATCAATAGTCCCAAGTCGAGCGTATAAATCGTTTTTGATTTTAGGTTATCGGGTACGTCTCCGTGAATAATACGTTGAGCGAGTCCTTCTACAATGGCAGTTTTCCCGACGCCAGGTTCGCCCATAAGCATAGGGTTATTTTTGGTTCTACGAGAAAGAATCTGTAAAACCCGACGAATTTCATCGTCTCGTCCGATGACGGGGTCAATCTTTCCCGCCTTCGCTAATTCGTTCAAATTGATGGCGTACCGTTCCAAAGATTGGTAAGTTGCCTCTGCATTTTGGTCTTTCACTGATTTATTTCCTCTTAATTCCTGAATAGCGTTTTTGAGTTCTTTCTCTTTAAATCCACTGGTTTTCAATAAGTTAGCAGTAGCGTCTTTCCCTAATAATATTCCCAAGATAACCATTTCGATAGAAATATATTCGTCTTGAAATTCTTTTAAAAGACTTTCTGCTTTACTCAGGGCAGCGTGTGCGTCATTGGCAAAATAAGGTTGTCCACCGCCCGAAACTCTGGGATAGGTTTGTACCAAATCTTCTAATTTTGAAGCAAAAACCGCTTGATTTACGCCCATTTTTTTCATCAAAAATTGGGAAGTATTGGGTTCTTCTTCGATGATGGCTTTCAGTAAATGCCCCGTTTCCAGAGCCTGTTGACCATTAATTGAGGCAATCGAAGCAGCTTGCTGAATTACCTCTTGAGTTTTTGTCGTGTATTTCATAAGTTTTACAGGAGGAATGGAGGAATGAAATAAAGAAGGAATTATCTGTCTCCTTTTCTCCTCTTTTAGTTCTTCTTCCAATTTCTACACCAATCTATTTTATCGGAAAATATGTCTTTATTTTTGAAAAAATACCTTGTAGAATATGCCAAATTGGCTCATTAGGGCAGTTTTTGACAGAATTGGTAGGAAAAAATTACTATCATCGCTCACCCTGACATTTCTATTGAGGTTTCAAATCGATGTGAGCGATAACTTGCAACATTGCGTCCTTGCGATTAAAGAAACATATAACAGAACATATAAATACTGATAAATATCCAAGATTTTTTTTCTAAATTGTAGCAAAGAAATCAAAAAATAATTTCCCATGAACCGAAGAAGTTTTATAAACAAAACTACTGCCATTGCAAGTGCAGGAATTCTCTCATCTATTGAAACGCTTGCTCAACAAAATCCTCTAAATTTTGAACCTACCACAGGTTTTTCTTTGAAAATATTTGCTACCAATTGGGGATTCTCTGGTAATATGGATACCTTTTGTGCTGCTGCCAAAAAAGAAGGCTATGATGGTATCGAAGTTTGGTGGGATTCAAGTAAAACAGGGCAGGATGAATTATTTACAGCTCTGAAAAAATACCAATTATCGGTTGGTTTTTTAGTGGGTGGTTCAGAAAGTGATGCTAAGGCTCATTTTGCTACTTTCAAGAAAAACTTGTTGGAAGCTACCTCTCAAACGATTCAGAAACCAACCTACATTAATTGTCATAGTGGAAAAGATTTTTTTACTTATGAAGAAAACAAAACTTTTATAGATTTAACGACAGAGGTAAATCAAAAAACGGGTATTCCGATTTATCATGAAACCCACCGTGGACGGATGCTTTTTGCGGCACATATTACTAAGAATTTTATCGAAAAAAATCCAGCTTTACGTCTGACTTTAGATATTTCGCATTGGTGCAATGTCCACGAATCACTTTTACAAAATCAGCCCGAAGCCGTACAAGCTGCTCTGGAACGCACTGGACACATACACACACGGATAGGACACGAAGAAGGTCCGCAAGTGAATGACCCAAGAGCCCCCGAATGGGCAGATACCATGAAGGCACATTTGGGATGGTGGGATAAAGTGGTAGAAATGAAAATGAAGGCAGGTCAGCCACTGACAATGTTAACAGAATTTGGACCGTCAACCTATCTCCCTGCACTTCCCTATACCCGCCAGCCAGTTGCCAACCAATGGGAAATCAATGTTTTTATGCTGAAATTGATGAGAGAAAGGTATAAAGGGTAGTGGAATTGAGGAATGACTCAAAACTATAGCATGAGGTTTGATAATTTTTCAACTCATAGGCATATCAACATTTTAATAAATGAACGAATTACTAACCAATAAAGAATACAAAGACTGGCTCATTGAATTAAAGTCAAAGATTCAACAATGTCAAATAAAGGCGGCTTTGGCGGTTAATAGTCAGATGATTCAACTCTACTGGGATTTGGGGAAACAAATTGTTCAAAAACAAGAAACAGCTAAATGGGGAAGCGGTTTTATAGACCAATTGAGTAAAGATTTAAAATCTGAGTTTCCTGATATGGGTGGTTTCTCGGCTTCAAATCTAAAATATTGTAAGCAGTTTTATTTGTTTTATAGTAAAATCGCAAATCGCCAACAAGTTGTTGGCAAATTACAAGTATTTGATTATGATAATCTTACGAATAATAATGCTGAATTATTGAGTATTCCATGGGGACATCATGTTGTAATTAATCAGAAAGTCAAAGATTTTGATGAAGCAATTTTCTATGTACGAAAAACAATTGAGAATAGTTGGAGTAGAGCTGTTTTACTTCATCAAATAGAAGGTAATTTATACGAACGACAAGCGAAAACCATTCATAATTTTCAGAGTACACTACCAGAACCTCAATCAGATTTGGCAGTTCAATTATTAAAAGATCCGTATAAATTTGATTTCTTACAATTGACTGAAAAATATAATGAGCATGATTTAGAGAAAGCTCTTACTCAACATATTACGCAATTTTTATTAGAATTAGGAGCTGGATTTTCATTTGTTGGAAGGCAATATCCTATTTATTTAGGGGAAAAAGAATACTTTATAGATATGCTTTTCTATCATCTAAAATTGAGATGCTATGTCGTAATCGAACTGAAAGTAGTGGAATTTCAACCAGAATTTGCAGGTAAATTGAACTTCTATTTGAATTTAGTTGACGACCAACTGAAACACGAAACAGATCAATCAACTATTGGAATAGTTATTTGTAAAACAAAAGATTCATTAGAGGCTGAATATGCCCTCAGAGGAATTGATAAACCCATTGGTATTACTGAATATGAATTACAAAAGATTTTACCTGAAAAACTGAAAGGTAGCTTGCCAAGTATTGAAGAAATAGAATTGGAATTAAACAAAATTCATTAGTACAACAACATGAAAATCTATAAAGAAGCACAAAAAGAACTCCTTCAATACGAAACTCGTAGGCATTTTCTCAAACAATGCACTACGGGCATCGGTATGATGGCGATGGGGTCATTTCTGGAAAGTTGCGGCATTGGTAATTCTTCTGCTGATGCTTTAAAGAGTGTCCAGAATCCGCTTTTACCTAAAAATTCTCCACTTTTGGGCAAGGCAAAGGCTGTGATTTATATTCATACGGCTGGGGCTCCGTCTCAGTTAGAAATGTTTGA
>JAAFJL010000200.1 GCA_013298865.1 Cytophagales bacterium
ATCGAAAAAATAGATGCTGATACCCTGATTTTGGATGAATGTTATGGTAAAAATAAATATGTGAGAAAACAGTAAATTACAGTTATTGATGAAAACAATGTGTTAAAAAAAACCTTTTTGCGGCATTATCAGTTTTACTACTAAATAAATTAAGTACAATTTGAGCGAATTGGTATATTTTTTAAAAATACTGCCAAAAAAATACTCAAATCATTGATAATAAGTTAATTAACTTTTCGTTATCTTTGCGTAATTAATTTAACCACACTAAAAATCCCCCGCCGTAAACATGAAAAATCCAATTGTACTGAATCCAGAATCAGTGGAAATTTTAGCCGTCATGATTGTTGAAGAAATTCTGAAAGGACAAAATACTTACAAGTCCGAAACGGAAGCTCTTCGAGAAAAAATCAAAAAAGGAGTGATGAAAACGATTTCGTATCAAGAACTCACAATGAAACAGTCTAACAAAGTTTCAAGACGTACCCAAGTGGCTTAAAAGATTTGATAAACCTCACCGCCATGAGGTTTTGAATATTTTAACTCCAAAAACCTTACTCTATTTTTATTATTTCTCTTGTCAGAACATTCCCTTCGTCCAAAATCCTCAAGTGCAATAATCCATTCTGGAAATTATGTAAACTGATTTTCTCAGAAACTTTTCCCTCTGTTGTTTTAAAATCCTGATTGTATAAAATCACGCCCAAATTATTGAAAATCTGAACCGAAATTATTGGTGAAATTTTAGGAGAAGTATATTCCAAAGTAATATTTTCATGACTCGGATTTGGATAAATTTTTAATACTTCCAAGTCATTCTCAACTGCCAAATCTATTCCATCTCGGTTACTATTTTTCTTGAAACTTAACTCAACTGGTAATGAATTTGAGACGCATTTATTAGAAGTTACACGTAAAGTATAGTTCCCTACCTGACTAATCGAAAGCGTCGAACGAGTAGCATTTGGAATGATTTGGTTATTCTTTAACCATTGAAATTGATACAATCCTGCATTTGTAACTGCCTGAATAGTAGTACTTTGCCCAGAATTAATCACGATTTTTCCAGTAGGAATTGTCTCAGCAGAAATGTTTCCTGCTGTAATCAAAAATGGTCTTGAAACTGATGTACATTGGTTTTGCGTAATTTTAACTGTATAATTTCCCTCTTGATTTACGATTGTTTCTGAGGTATTAGCATTGGCAATTAGGTTGCCATTTCTTAACCATTCGTACTTGTAGTTTCTATCAAAATTGGTGCTTAAACGTATCGTATTTCCCCCACAAATTACAGTCCCACCACCAGAAGCTATGCTTGCTGAGATTGTATTTTTCTGTACATTTATCGCTGGCGAAGTCGTCTTACAACTCCCATCTTGCACATTCACAGTATAACGCCCTGCAACAGTTACATCATAATAATTCACGTTAGAATTCGGGATTTCCTGCCCATTCCAATACCAAACATATTTGTAGCCCGTACCTGTATTTGCCAATAATTTCACGGGTGTACTTCCACATAAAATTGGATTACTCTGTGCCGAAATACTTGCTACTACATGACAAGGATTTTTATTTAAACCACTGATAATCAGGGAGTAATTTTGCAAATTTCCTTTTAAAACTTCTCTTTTATGATTAATATTTAGGGTATAAGTTTTCCCAATTTCTGGTTTTTCAATAATAATTTGTTCAACATTATCTCTGAAATTATCTCCTCGTTGAGCGTCTTTTTCTGGAAAATTTGGGTCGAGCACCCAAGGCATATTCGACACTTTTCCATCCCATAACCGCATATCCAAATCATTCACCAATTTGGGATTTCTATTATTGATATTCTGTGCATCTACAGGTGTGGGCGTACCTTCGGGGTCGTTCCATGCAAGCGTAATGACAATAGGGGATTTGCCAGAAGCCACAATCTGATACGCATGATTAGAGTTTTGAAAAAGTACTTTTTCTGCAATAAAATGATTTTGATTCTGATTGGCAATAACTTGTGCGGCTCGTTCAATATTGAGCAAACCCCAACCAAATTTATAGTCTGGACCAGTAGAAGTTCCTGCTTCGTTGGCAGTATGTAGTACTAAACCTTTCAGGGTTGATGACCGCATCAGGTAACCAAAGTTGTTTTTGGCATAAAATTCCTGCAATAATAATAGCGAACCTGCAACATTCGGAGCAGCAACCGAAGTTCCGCTCAGGGTCATATACGTATCGTTGGCATTGGCGGAGGCTGACAGAATTCCGTCTCCTGTTCCTACAATGTCAGGCTTTATTCGACCATCATCTGTTGGTCCCCAACTACTATACGCCGACATTTTTATCTCTGATGGTTGCGTAGGCACTGTTTCTCCACCATCAATTGCTCCAATCGTCAGGATATTTTTGGCATTTCCATCGGTTGGAATTGTATCAAAACCATCATTTTTCTTCCGAGAAATCGTACTTTTTTTAGTCGTATTTCTAATAAAGTAAGGAATTCCAGCAGGAGGTCCATTTTCGTTTCTTTTATTATCAGCCGATTTTACGATGAGGTAATAAGGAGCTAAATTGGCAATTTTATCTAAATCACTTGATTTTTTATCATAGAATCCAAACTTGTAATCTTCCGTTTTATGAATGGTAGAATCTCCCCACCATTCCCATTTATACTGGTCGTCTCTTCCTGGGAAACCCGAACGGTCGGGATTAAAAACCCAACCCGAAAGTACACCATAAGAATGATTTGAAACCAATAAATCTTTCGCCACAAATGACATTTCTGAAATATCGTCCCCAAAATCCCAGACTTTTAAATTCGCCCCGTACGCCATTCCACGAGCCAATTTATTGATTCCCTTTCCTATCAAAATTCCTGCCAAGTGTGTAGCGTGGTCGTTCAGATATGGAGCAGAATCTATCTGTTTTATTCGCCCCTCTCCTATTTCTTGATGGGAACTCCTGACCAAACCACCGTCCCAAATACCCAATTTATCTTTCACTGCCGAACTACTTCCCGTAAGATTCACACCCAAACTTCCGCCCACATACAGGGAATTCGTACGTGTGCAAGCCGCAGGAGAAACCTGTCCGTGAGTAATATAATAAACAGGGTTTTGGTTGAAATCTATTCCTTGCAAAGACAAAATACGCCCATCTGGCAGTATCTGAGTAGTTTTCCATCCAAATTTTGTAGCGAATTCGAGCGTCTTTTTATGATTTTGTTGGTCTTCTTCCTGAGAAACTTTAGCCATTCGATTCAGTTCATACTCATTTGATTGTCCGTCTAATGAAAATGGAACACGCTTATTTTCCTGATTTTGTGGAGAAATTGTGGAGAATTGTTCTTGAGAAAAACTCAAAAAAGGGCTTGTGGAAAATACTGAAAAAAGGCAAACATAAATGAGCCTTTTCCATGAATAATCCTTTGGCGGAAAGATTTTCATTTGCGAAATTTTTTTGTTGAAATGTAGGATATTTCAAGCAAAAAATATGCCTTAAAGTAATTAGTGTAGATGTGAAAACGAATCTTTAAGTTTTTGCGTATAATCTTACTTTTAAACCTCTATCGAAACTCCTTCATAAATATCTGATAATGAAAGGCTTATATCTAAAACTTCAATCAAAAAAGGCTCATGTAAGTTTTCTAAACGACGATATTTCCAGAAAACATCTCCTCTTTCGTAACATTCTACCAAATACTTACTTTGGTGAACAATCAAATAACATTGAAGTGTGGGTAAGTTAAAATACTCTCCCCGTTTGTGTACTCTATCTGTTTCTTCGGAAGAAGATGAAACAACCTCAATCAATAAACTCGGTGAATTCACTATCCTTTCTTCGTCATTTGCTAAATCATCTTTGTCGCAAGTATAAATGACATCTGGATAAACATATTTTTTATCTCTTTCTAATTGCTGTTTTATACTTTCTGTAAAAACTTGGCAACCACTTTTTTTACTAAACGGATACAATAATCGAGACAAAGTTTGAACTATCGCATTATGCCGCTTTGTCGTACCCACCATTGCAAATATTTCTCCATCAAAGTATTCGTATTTTACTCCATCAGCAATTTCCTTTGCCAAGTATTCACTGAAAGTAAAATATTTTTTTTCTGCTAAAGCCGACATAAACTTCTTATTTGTGAGCCATAAATTTACATAAAAAAGATGAAGGTTGAAAGGAAAACAAATAGGTAATCCATCCAACCTTCATAGAGTTTTTACTAATTATTTCAAAGGTATTCCCCTCTGTGTCAGGAAAGTAACTGCATTTTGGTCGCCTTTGGCAACGGCTTTTTGCATGGCTTTTATTCCATTCGGAAAGTCTCCATGTTGCCCATATTCCAACCCAATGTTATAGTCAAAACTTCCGTCTTTTAGGTCTGTTTTTGCACCCTTTTCCCATGCTTTAACTGCTTCTTGCCACTTTCCCATTTCCTTATATGCCACACCTAAATTTTTATAGGCAGTCGTAGCTTTGGGGTCAACTTTAATGGCTTTTTCCAAAACTTGTACTTCCTTAGCATGGTCACCTCTATGGTTATAAATCGTGCTGATATTGATGTACGGGTCAGCAAATTTTGAGTCCAATTTGATGGCTGTTTCATAACGAGAAAATGCTTCGTCTTCTTTCCCTGCTTTTGCACAACACAAACCCATAATGTTATGGGCAAATTGGTTTTTATTTTGGGCTTTATCCAAGGCAATTTGAGATTCCTCAACTCCTTTCAGATAATTTCCTGTGTAATAATATGCCGCTCCGAGCATCCAGTGAAGGTTTTTCATCTCTTCTGGCTTCAATTTTAAAGCTGCCTCAAAGTTATCCACAGTCATTTGGTATTTCTTTTCATCGAAATAAATTTGCCCCAAAGCCGTATGAACATCTGCTGTTTTGAAGGTTGTTTTATGTGTTTCTTCAAAATAAAATTTGGCTTTATCATTGTCTTTTTTACCAAACCAATACCAGCCCATGTTACTTGTTACCATTGGGTCAGTTGGGTGTTTTTCATAAATTGGCGTAAAAAGAGTTAAAGTATCTTTCCATTTTGTTGACTGCTTGAAAGATAAAAAGGTCAATGCCAAAACTAAGATTGTTGCAATTGCTGGAGAAATTCTATGAGTCGCTGCTTTTTGGTATAAATAATTTCCTAAAAGCCCAATCAACAACAATGGTCCAATCGACGAAACATAAAAATATCGGTCAGCCATTAAAGCACTACCAACGGGTAAAACTTGCGAAACTGGAAAAATCACAACCAAGAAATAAAGCCCTGCCCACCAAACTAATTTGTTTTTTCGTCCGAACCAAAAAAGGAGTAAACCCAAAATAACAACTGCAAAAAATGCCAAGAAATAAATGGAGTCAATTGTACCTGTCGGTTTTTGTGGATATGGATAAAACGCAATCAGATTAAAAGGAACGAGCATTTTTATCCAATAGTACAAAATTCCATAGTTAATCATGAAGAATCTTTCGCTAATCGTATAGGCATCTGCTATAACTTTTGAAGCATTCGCACCTGCATCACTTTGAGCCCGAATAGACACTAAACCAAAAACCAATGACGCAATAAAAAACGGTGCTTTTTCAATTCCAATTTTAATTACTTCCTTCCGATTCAATAAAAAATAGTCCGTTATCAAGAAAACAACTGGTAAAATTACCGCCATACCTTTCGAGAAACACGAAAGTAAAAACAGAATAAATGCGTACCAATAGTTTTTATTTTTCCAGAAAACTTGAGTATCTGTTTCATTATCAGACACTTGCGTTTTATTAGGAGCATATTTTAAATATTGTAAAAACGAAAGCAATAGGAAAAATGTATAAAGAACGTCTTTTCGTTCTGCTGCCCAAACAACTGATTCTACGTGAAGCGGATGTACAGCAAATAATACTGAAACAATTGCTCCGACTAAGAAGTTTTTGCTCAATTTCTGTACTAATTTGAACACCAAAATACTATTGAAAACATGAAGAATAGTATTATTGAGGTGGTAAACCCAGGCAGTATCCTTCACGAGGGTGTATTCTAAATAGTACGTCAACATCGTGAGTGGATGCCAGTTACCTAAGTAATAATTGGAAACTAATTTTTTGAAATTTTCCCACGAAACACTTCTCAGGTCTTCATCATTGACAATATAAAACATATCGTCCCAGACAAATCCATTCTGAAAACCAGGTACAAAAGCAATAAATGCACACACTGTAATGATTCCCACTAAAATCCAAAAATTGCGTGGACTATCAGAGATTGATTCAATCAAAGGTTCTGGCTCTGGTATAGCCTTAACTTGTGGTTTGGGTAATTGGGTAACTTTATTTTTTGCCATAATGGGTAAGGAAATTGATTCTATATTTACTTTATACGCAAACATTATGCAAAATTATACAATCCCTTCAAAATTTAACCAATAACCTTTGTTCGAGTATATAATTGATTGGTTTTTAGTACATTTATAGCAGTAAAAACGAATATTTCCTCTTCTGAATTTGTCATTTAGAAGTACTCAGTCTGCAATTTGCAATCGGAGTTTGAAATTCATTTTCCCAAAAAATCATGTACAGACACACGATTCGCAACCATAACTATACTTTTCTTGATTTGAAAACACTGATGGCAAAAGCTACTCCAAAACGTTCTGGAGACGAACTGGCTGGTGTTGCTGCTCGGAACGCTGAGGAAAGAATTGCTGCTCAAATTGCCCTTGCGGATATTCCATTAAAAATTTTTTTGGCTGAACATCTGATTCCTTATGAAGAAGACGATGTTACCAGACTTATCATTGACTCTCATGATTCAACTTCATTTTCTCGAATAAGCCATCTAACGGTTGGCGATTTTAGAAATTTTCTTTTACAAGAAAGTACTGATAATGAGACAATTAAAAGTCTAAAGATGGGACTTACCCCTGAAATGGTGGCAGCAGTTTGCAAGATAATGCGAATCCAAGATTTAATAAGTATTGCTCAGAAATGTGAGGTTGTTACCAAATTCAGAAATACAATCGGGAAAAAAGGACATTTTTCAACACGTCTTCAACCCAACCACCCGACAGATGATTTTAGAGGAATTGCTGCCAGTATAATTGATGGGCTTTTTTATGGAAATGGAGATGCCGTAATTGGTATAAATCCTGCAACGGATAATGTACAAACTACAATTCAGCTATTAGAAATGTTAGATGCCATTCGGCAAAAATTTGACATTCCTATTCAATCATGTGTACTAAGTCATATTACAACTACCATTCAGGCGATTGAAAAAAAAGCTCCTGTTGATTTAGTTTTTCAGTCAATAGGAGGCACAGAGGCAACTAATACTTCTTTTGGAGTAAACTTAAATATTCTGCAAGAAGGTTACGAAGCTGGACTATCACTGAACCGTGGAACGGTTGGAAAAAATTTGATGTATTTTGAAACTGGACAAGGCTCATCGCTTTCTGCAAATGCAAATCATGGTTTAGACCAACAAACCTGTGAAGCACGGGCGTACTCAGTAGCAAGACATTTTAATCCACTTTTAGTAAACTCCGTAGTGGGTTTTATTGGTCCAGAATATTTATATGATAGCAAGCAAATCATTCGGGCAGGCTTAGAAGATCATTTTTGTGCAAAATTATTAGGTCTTCCAATGGGTGTAGATGTCTGCTACACAAATCATGCAGAGGCAGACCAAGATGACATGGATATTCTACTAACACTTCTTGGTACTGCGGGCTGCAATTTTATTATGGGAATCCCTGGTTCAGACGATATTATGCTCAACTATCAAAGTACGTCCTTTCATGATGCCCTGTATATCAGACACTTACTAAAACTTCGTCCAGCTCCAGAGTTTGAAGAATGGCTATCAAAAATGAATATTTTTGATAAAAACATGAATTTAAAAGCCATTGGAAAACAGCATAATTTATTAACGAGTAATGATTTTTAAAATAAATTAACCGCAAGATTAGGATAATCAGTAATGAGTCCATCTGTTCCTAACTCTTTCATTTTCTTCATATTTTCAACATCATTTACAGTCCAAGGCACAACTTTAACTCCTTTTTCATGACACATTTTGATTTTCTCAATAGTTAATTGTTTATAATAAGGGCTGAAAATATCTGGTAGAAATCCTAACTTTTCAAAAGAAGGGCGAACTCCTTCCATTGTTACTAAAGCAGAAAGTGTAACTTTTTTGTAAATTCCTGTATCAATTTGTTTTTTCCAGAATTTTAAAACGTTAAAGTCAAAACTTTGTAAGATTACTCTCTCAGGAGAGATTTGCTTTAATATTTCCTTGTAAACTAAATTACTAAATTCATCAACTGTTTTTGGCTGAGATATTCCGTATTCTATTTCTTCAGATTTGATTTCAATGTTATAATTAACAGGTTTTAAACCTTTTTCTTTGATATATTTTTCACAAGCGATTAACATATCACAAAGCAGAGGTTTAAAAACTTCAATTTTTACCTGTTCTGGAAAATTAATATTTCCCCTTTTACCAGTATCAAATTTCTTTATTTCATTATATGTCATTTTATAAATATTGAAATCTTTCTCTTCTGATTTAAGAACTGGCGAACCATCTGGTTTTGTAGAAAAAAGGTAATTCATGTAAGGTTCATGAGAAACCACTACTTGATTATCTTTAGAAATACAAACATCTAATTCTAAAGTAGTTACCCCTAAATCAAGTGCTTTTAGAAAAGCTGGAATAGTATTTTCAGGCATCAACCCACGAGAACCACGATGTCCCTCAATATCAAATTTTTGAGCAGTAATCATTGTAAAAGAGCTAATAATTATGAAAGAAGTATTGATAAAATTTCTTTTGGTCATTTCTATAATGATTATTGATTTGAAATTTACTAAAGTTAATTTTTTTCTGACATAGATTCAACAACTAATTTTATCATTACCTCATATATATGCCAAAAGCCACCTTATGGGGTGGCTTTTGTTGTTGATAATATTTAGGAGCTTACTTACTTTCCCGTATATGATTACAGTATCATCAGCGGCATGGGTCTTAACTACTCTGT
>JAAFJL010000201.1 GCA_013298865.1 Cytophagales bacterium
TTATGTTTACTAATTGTTGCAACCAATCACGGTCTTCCAATTTTTCTTCAATTAAAAAACTGGGTTTCGCTCCTGGGTATGGAGCTTCTTCAACAACATCAACTATAAAATCTCTCCCAGATTGAGTTGGTTTAATGAATAGTTTGTTATCACAGACAAGACCGAACAACTTACCGTCAGAATACAGTCCGTATTCACCAAACATTTTCTTGTATGTTATTTGTCCTGAAGTATCAATTTGGTCAATGATAAAATCAATAAATTTTTGGTCTGATGCCATTGGTAAATTTTTTAGTTTAAATTCTTGAACCTCTATCTGTGGTACTAAAAACACTTATTTATATTTACAATTAATTGATTATCAATAACTTAAATAAAATGATTTCTTTAGATTTCGTTATTTGTGGCACAAAATAAAGTTAACGTCATTTTTTCCTAAACGGGTTTTGTCTTGCAATACGAAATTCTTTTTGCTCTCCACCTCTTTTGACTTGAAGTACGATTTCTTTTTCAGTTTTTAAAATATTGTTGAGATGGAAATATCTTTCACACAGTGAAAATTCACTTAACTGTTTCTCATTAACATTTATAATCTCGTCATTCAACATCAACCCACTTTTCTGAGCATTTAGTCCATTAAAAAGTTTACTAACATAGATTTTGTTACTGTCCAAATTTATGCTAAAACCAAAAGTTTCAAAACTACTTTCAGAGTCTGCAAATGGCGTTAAGATTAATTCTTTGTCTTTGAAATTGAGTGTTACAATAAAATATTTTGTCAATTCCGAGCCAAGTAAATTGTAGTTATTTGATTTAGAATAATAAGCAACTTCATTCTTTAGTTCAGATTTTCCAATTTTGATAGTTTCTAACAATGTTACGTAAGTCTTTTCTTGAACTACCCCATTTGCACCTATGTTTCCTTCACCTTCTATTGTCAGTATGTTATTAGACTTCAAAGACAAAGCAGTTTGTTCTGTTAATGATAATAGTCCTCCATGACCAAAATCTAACATAAATTTCTCTTGCTTTCCATTAATATTAATTTTCAAAAAGGGATTGAGCGTTTTATCAAGTTCAATTTTGATTTTTTCACTATTTTCAAGGTTAGGCATATTTGCAATATTATCTGATACTCTTATTACAGATTTTCTATAATCAATTTGCCATACAGCTTCATTAATAACACTTTTACCAATTAAACCCCATTAGTGTAGCAATTTATAACTGGCGAAGATGAAAAATCAAAATTAAAAACACCTACATTTTCAAATTGTGCTTTGCCAATTTGCAACAAAGGAATTTTTGAAAGTTTGATTGTTGATTTTATTTTGTTTGAACTTCCAACCTCTACTTCCATAAGTGATGGAAGTTTTGCGTTGTCCATAATTTTTGTAGTTACTGTGTTATAGCCACCTGTATCAAATATGTACTCATAAGTACTTGTGTCTATTTTTACTTGAATTGTGAAGTATCCCAATTTATCAGAAAATGGAATTTCATCATAAAAGTTTTTTGAAACCAATTTTGCAGAGTTCGCAATAGAGAGTTGTTCTTTTGCACTTTGTCCAAATACAAAAGATTTTGCCAAAAGTAGCGTGAGAATAATTGTAATTGTTTTACGTCTCATTTTGAAAGATTGTATCCCCAAGCATAGTAGGTAACTCATTAATTGATGTAAATTTTATGTCATAATATAAAATCAAAACATTGTTTACCCCACGAACGCTTAGAGCTATTGGCAGCAGTATTATTTAGTCATTGTGACAATGTTTCCTATAAAATTCATCAAATTATGCGATATTGTTGCTTGTACAATACTCTTACTTTTAGCGGTTATCCAACTCCAAACATACCCAGGTATAAATGTAGATATAAATGAATAAGGGTCGAATTTTAAGTTAAAATTGTCCTCTACTCCAAGACCATGTGCAAGTCCAAACAAAAGTCCAATAAATAAAACACTTGGATTTCCATAAGTTCTTTTACCAATTATAATCACGTCTTTAAAACAGGTCAATAAAAGTCCTAAAAAAATACCTCTATACATAATCTCTTCATCAAAACCTGGCATTGTCAATTGATAAATAAGAGTCTCAAAATCAAACTGTTTAGGTGTATCAAAGAAAGAAAACAAAGTAGTACAAGTAATAATTATCGTTACTAAAAGCGTTCTTTTCAAAGATTTTGGGTCTTGTTTAAATCGTAAAAAGTCAAACGGTTTTAATTTTTGTCGTAATAAAAAATACACTATTAGCCCAAAGAAAATTCCGAATAACTTTCCTGTCCAGTTCAATTTACCATGAATAATTTGAAGTCCTTGAATCTCCCTCGGAAGCTTTAATACTATCTGTTGAATAATAAATATCAATGAAAAAAGCCCTACAGTTTTAATCTGTACTTTATCTTTTACAAAAAATATTGTCAAAGGTAAAACTGGCAAAAGTGGTAAAATGCTTTCGAAGACTATCTTTAATATCATTGTTTTACTCTCTTGGTCTGTGGCACACAAAACACCTATTTATATTTACAATTATTTGATTATCAATGACTTGAATGATTTATTTCGTTCAGTGTGCAATAGTATCAGATTAAAAAGTGTTATCGTCACTTATTATTAAAGTTTGACGAAGCCCCTTGTATCATTTTCCCATCTAACACCAGTTTTATTGCTTTTTCTAAATCATCGACTGGAATGTTGTCAACTGTCCAACCATAAGGATAAGTTATATGTCCACCAGTTTTTTTGTCTTGCTCACATAATAAATACTTTGCCCCATCTTTTTCTATTTGAGTTGTCTTTTCAACTACAAATCTTCTTTCAACTTTGTCGCCTTGCTTATTCTGTAAAAATATTTTGTAAGTTATATCTAATGTTGCTTTTGCATCTACGAGTGATTTTCTAACTGTTGCAATTTGTCCATTCCATTCAAATTGAGCAATAGACACAGCTTTGAATTCCATATCCTCCTTTGGTAGTTTTTTATTTGCAAAGGCTGTCTTTACAATTGAAAAAATGCTATCAGCTTTTTTATATTCTTTGGCTGAATTATAAGACTTCATCAACTTGTAATAAAGTTCATAATTCTCCTTGTCCAACTCGATTGCCATTTGGTAGGCTTTTGCAGATTTATTGTAATCCTTAGAATGAGTGTATTCAAGTTGTCCAATTGCTGATAATGTTGTCAAATAATTACTATTATCTTTTTGTAATTTTTTTTCTGCGTCATAATATGCTATTAGTGCTTTGTCGAAGTTTTGTTTTTCATGATAAATTCTTGCTATCCAATAATAAGGTTCTGGAAATGTATTGGGTAATTTTTTAGCTTCTTCAAATACTTCCAATGCTTTGTCATAATTTGATTGGGAATAAAAAACCATTCCCTTTTCATTCATAAATTCTTGGTTTGTTGTTTCAAATGTTAAAGATTTTTCTATCTCTTTTAAAGCCTCGTCATAGTTCTTTAAGTATCGAAGTGAAAGTCCTTTAAAAAAATGAACAGAACCATTATTTAGTCCTTTCAATATTGCTTTGTCGTAAAACTCAATTGCTTTATTATCATTTCCTATTTGAAAAAATGAAAAGCCAACAATATATAATTCTTCAGCCGTGAGCTTTTCTGATTTATTTTCAAATTTTACAAGTTCTTGAAAGTCCTTTTTATCATAAAGGTCATTTACTGTCTGTCCATATGAAAACGAATAGAATGCTGTTGTCAAAGTGAGAATAAGTATTTGTTTCATGTTTTTATTATGGTTGATTTTTTGAGTATCTCCACTAATAATTGATGCAAAGTCAGCATCATAATATCAATACTACAAAAATTAAAATACTATTAACTGTTTATTAATCAATAAATTATGAAATATAAAAGATTTAAAAAATACAAAATACGCTTTATTATTTCCTCACAAACACCCCCGAATCTTCTCTGCCGTTTTTGCTAATTCATCTTGGCTGGGCTTTAGTTTTTCTCTGGTAAAATTGATGTCGTTCATCGTGTTTAGGGGTATCAGGTGTACGTGGGCGTGCGGGACTTCTAAACCAATAACCGACACTCCGATGCGTCTGCAAGGAATTGCTTGCGAAATGGCTGGAGCAATTTTCTTGGCAAAAAGCATAAGACCTGATAATTGCTCGTCGTCCAGATCAAAGATATAATCAATCTCTTTTTTCGGAATCACCAATGTGTGTCCTTCGGCAAGAGGCGTAATGTCCAGAAAAGCTAAATAATTGTCGTCTTCTGCAATTTTATGACAAGGGATTTCTCCGTTGACAATTCTCGTAAAAATAGTTGGCATGATGTTGTTGTGTAAATAAGTTGAAAGAAATTTTTCAAACAAAATTGAAGAAAAACGGACTGCTTTCCAAAAATAATTTTGTGCTAAAATTTCTGATTTCCTAACACCATAGAACAGCCCTTTGCTTGTTTTTCCTTAAATTTGTATTCTTTATGAAATACCATTCAAACATTTGCAGATTTTAGCGGTTTTAATTGCATAATTTACTTTAAAGTTGCAATATTTACCATTTAGTTTGCAAAAATTTGCATAAATTGCATCAATCAAGCATTTGAAATATCATCAACCACAGCATTATGAGCAAGAGTATTGGAGCCGAGAAGTTACGATTAAGCACACGAGCAGATAATAAAGGATGGAAAAAGTGGGGACCGTATCTCACTGAGCGTCAATGGGGTACAGTCAGAGAGGACTATTCAAACAATGGAGATGCTTGGAATAGTATTTCGCATGACATGGCTCGCTCAAAAGCCTACCGTTGGGGCGAAGAAGGTATCGCTGGGATTTCAGACAATAAGCAAATTATTGCTTTTGCCTTGGGCTTCTGGAACCATGAAGACTATATTTTAAAAGAAAGGTTTTTCGGACTTACAGGCAATGAATCCAATCATGGTGAAGACGTGAAGGAACTCTACTATTACCTTGATTCTTCGCCGACTCACTCCTACATGAAGATGCTCTACAAGTATCCCCAGACAGCATATCCCTACAAAAAACTGATTGAAGAGAGTCGCAAAAGGTCTCGTTTAGAACCCGAATACGAACTACTCGACACAGGCATTTTTGATAATAACGAGTACTTTGACATTTTCATTGAATACGCCAAAGCCGACGAACAGGATATTCTTATCAAGATTACGGCTCATAACCGTAGTGAAAAAGATGCCCCCCTGACGATTCTGCCTACGATTTGGTTCAGAAATACATGGTGTTGGGGTTATGAGGATTTTAAATATAAACCCATCTTGACGGGTGTTTCAAAATCTATCATTGAAGCTGACCATAAAAATCTCGGGCATTTTAAACTTTACTGCGAAAATGCCGATGAGTTACTTTTCTGTGACAACGATACCAATTATAAACGACTTTACGATTTTGCCAGCAATACGCCTTACTGCAAGGACGGTATCAATGATTATGTAGTTTCTGGAGATAAAACTGCGGTAAATCCTAACAAAATCGGGACGAAGGCTTCTGCCCAATACAACAGAATCGTCAAAGCTGGCGAAAGTGTTACGGTAAAATTGCGTTTTTCAGATCATACAATTTCAGAGCCGTTTGGTGGCTTTGATGATATTTTTGACAAAAGAATTCGTGAAACTAATCAGTTCTATAATGAAGTTCAAAAAGATGTAAAAGACGAAGAACTTCGTGCCATTCAGCGACAAGCCTACGCAGGTATGCTTTGGACAAAACAATGGTATTATTATAACGTAAATGAATGGATTGCGGGCGACCCTGCCATGCCAAAACCCAACGAATACCGCAAGTATGGGCGGAATGCTGGTTGGCGACACATGTACACTTCCAACATTCTTTCGATGCCCGATAAATGGGAATATCCATGGTTTGCGGCTTGGGATTTGGCATTTCATACACTACCATTGGCTCGGGTTGACCCTGATTTTGCCAAAAGACAACTTGCCGTTGTTCTGCGGGAGTACTATATGCACCCCAACGGACAGATTCCTGCCTATGAGTGGTCGTTTTCGGATGTGAATCCTCCTGTACACGCATGGGCAACTTGGAAGGTTTACGAAATCGACAAGGAAATGAATGGAAAAGGTGACATTGTTTTCTTGGAAAGAATTTTTCATAAACTCCTCCTCAATTTTACTTGGTGGGTCAACCTTAAAGACGAAGGCGGTAACAATATCTTTGGCGGTGGCTTCTTGGGCATGGACAATATCGGGGTATTTGATAGAAGTTCGACCCTACCGACAGGCGGACACCTTGAACAAGCAGATGGCACGGGTTGGATGGCAATGTATTCTTTGAATATGCTCAGAATTGCTTGTGAAATTGCTATCGAACGCCCTGTTTATCAGGATATGGCTTCAAAATTCTTTGAACATTTCTTGCATATCGCTGAGGCAATGCAGGCGTTAGGTGGAGAGAAAATGAATCTTTGGGACGAAGAAGACCAGTTTTATTACGATATGTTGAATCTTCCAGACGGAAACAATCGCTTGTTGAAAATCCGTTCGATGGTTGGTTTGATTCCTCTTTTTGCAGTAGAAGTACTAACGCCAGAAATGTTGGAGAAACTCCCAGATTTCAAACGCAGAGTAGAATGGGTATTAGCCAATCGTCCTGATTTGGCAAATCTAATTTCACGTTGGTATCAGCCTGGAAAAGGAGAAAACCGCCTCCTGTCAATCCTGAGAGGGCATCGAATGAAAATGATTCTGAAAAGGATGTTCGATGAAACTGAATTTTTGTCTGAACATGGCATTCGTTCAATGTCTAAATTTCACTTAGAAAACCCTTTTGAATTTAGGGTCAATGGCGATGTTTTCAGGGTTGATTATACTCCTGCTGAATCGACAGGAAGTATGTTTGGTGGCAACTCTAACTGGCGTGGACCTATCTGGATGCCAATGAATTTTCTTTTGGTGGATTCACTGATGAAGTTTTCGCAATATTATGGCAATGATTACGAAGTAGAATATCCAACCGACTCTGGACAAATGGTCAATATCCGTGAAGCCGCTTTGAGTCTTTCGGAAAGATTGATAAAATTATTTACCCAAGACGCTATGGGCAGAAGACCAACGTACGAAAATTATGAGAAACAACAATCAGATCCACATTTCAAGGATTTGATGCTTTTTCATGAATATTTTGATGGTGACACAGGTAAAGGTTTGGGGGCGTCACACCAAACAGGTTGGACAGGTCTTGTAGCCGAACTAATCCTAAGTGTCTCATTAGCAGGCAGAACTGTAAAAGAAAGCGAGTTGGTTTAGGAATTTTTGATTTACGATTTTCGATGTTCGGTTCTGGTGTCAGTTTCACAAAGCTGACATTGTTTCTCAAAATCACAATAGAATAAAAAAGGGTAAAAAATCAGCGTTTGATTTTTTACCCTTTTTTGCTTTTTGTAAAATTATTACAACCATTCTGTCTAAAAAAAACGTCATTACTCCAATGCCTCTAACAGAAGGTTAGACTTGAAATTTTATCGCTTCTTCAACTCGTTTTTCTTACCCATAAGTGATAAAAATGACTAACCGTAAATTTGTTAAAATTATCGATAAGATTATCGAAATTACAGATTGAACCATCTACAACAATGTATCCCAAAGCAAAAATACATTCAAGCCGATGATGATTGTGGCTACAATCCAAGCGGTTATTTGTATGTATTTAGGATTGGCAAATTCTCCCATTTTCTGTGAATCTCCCGTGAAAATTACTAAGGGAACTACCGCAAAACTTAATTGAATCGAAAGAATAACTTGGCTTAGTACCAGCAGTTCGCCCGTGCCTTTTTCTCCATAAATTATTGAAATAACCAATGCTGGAATGATTGCTATTAGTCTGGTAATCAGTCGTCTAAGCCAAGGTTTTAATTTAATGTCTAAAAAACCTTCCATCACAATTTGCCCTGCGAGTGTCCCCGTGAGGGTAGAGTTTTGTCCTGATGCCAGCAAGGCAACTGCAAAGAAAATACCAGCTAATTTCACACCTAAAATCGGGTCTAATAATTTGTAGGCTTCGTTGATGTCGGCAACTTGGCTATTACCTGTTGTATGGAAAGTTGCTGCTGCCAAAATCAAAATGGCGGCATTGATAAAAAATGCCAAAGCCAAGGAAATGGTAGAGTCAATAGTGGCGTATTTTATGGCAGAACGTTTGCCATCAGAGTCTTTCGGGAAGTTACGAGTTTGTACAATACTGGAATGCAAATACAGGTTATGTGGCATTACGGTTGCCCCTAAAATCCCGATGGCAACGTACAACATATCAGGATTTGTAATGATTTGGGGACGAGGAACAAGTCCGCCCAGAATTGCATAAAACTCTGGTTTTGAGGTGATTATTTCATATAAAAAGCAAATGAAAATCATAAAAATCAAGCCTGCAACCAAGGCTTCGAGCTTGCGAAATCCTTTTCCCTGAAAATAAAGAATTACCAAAACGTCCAGTACCGTCACGACCACACCTACCGAAATCGGTAATCCGAACAATAAATTTAGGGCAATTGCTGAACCAATTACTTCTGCCAAATCACAGGCTGCAATGGCAATTTCGCAGAGAATCCAAAGAATAAAAGAGACTGGTTTTGAGTAAGAATCTCGGCACGCCTGAGCTAAATCTCTTCCTGTGGCGATACCCAATTTCAAAGCTAAATGTTGTAGTAGCATTGCAAAAAGATTGGAAATCAATACCACCGAAAGTAGCGTATAACCAAACTTTGAACCGCCAGCAATATCCGTTGCCCAGTTGCCTGGATCCATATAACCCACCGCAACCATGAGTCCTGGACCCGCAAAAGCACGTAGTTTTTTCCAAAAAGAAGACCCTTTCGATGGCACTTCAATACTTCCGTAAACTTCTGGTAATGAATGAGTTGTTATTTCTTTTTTCCAAAGAGACATTGAGTTTTCTGTGTAATTATGTCTTAAAATAGTATTTTCAAAGTAAAAGTAGTAATTGATTTTTGTATTTCAAAATATTTTTTTAG
>JAAFJL010000202.1 GCA_013298865.1 Cytophagales bacterium
AAAAATTATCAGTTTAAGATTGTTACGTTATTAGATTCCCATTCCCTATGAAAAAATATAATTTTAGTCCTGGACCTGCTATGCTTCCTCAAATCGTATTGGAAGAGGCTTCTCAGGGGCTTATCGACTATAACAATACGGGACTTTCTGTTGCAGAAATAAGTCATCGTTCTCCGATTTTCTTGAATATTATCGAAGAAGCAACAGCCTTAGTCAAAGAGATTTATGGCATAAAAGACGAATACGATGTCCTTTGGTTACCAGGCGGAGCATCGGCTCAGATGGCAATTGCTCCCATGAATTTGGTGGATAAAAGACAAAGTATTGCCACATTAGAAACAGGTTTTTGGGCAAAAAGAGCCATTACTGCCGCCGAACAAATTTGCAGAGTAAACGTATTGGCAACATCAAAAGAGACAAATTTCGACAGAATTCCTCATCCGAAAAACTGGAAATTATCCTCTTCGACAAGGTATTTTTATGTAGTATCCAACGAAACTATTGAGGGCATACAATTTCATCAATTTCCGTCGGTCAATGTTCCTTTGGTTGCAGACATGACCTCAGATTTTCTGAGCCGCCCACTTCCATTAGAAAAATTTGGGGTAATATTCGCCTCCGCCCAAAAAAACTTTGGTATTGCGGGTATCACGTGTGTGCTGATACGTAAAGATATGCTCACGAATACAGTCAGACGTATGATACCGAATATCTTCAATTACAGGACGCACATCGAACACCATTCGCTGTTTCATACCTGTCCCACATTTCCGATTTACACATCATTATTGGCACTGAGATGGACAAAAAACCAAGGAGGTTTAGATAAAATTCATAGTCAGAATTCAGAAAAAACTCGTTTACTGTACGAAGAAATAGACCAAAACCCTTTCTTTAAACCAATAGCTGTAAAAGAAGATAGGTCAGTCATGAATGTTTGTTTTAGAGGAATATCGCCCGCAACAGAAGCCCAATTCATGACTTTTGCTGAACAAAACAATATTGTAGGCATAGCTGGATATCCAACGGTTGGAGGTTTTCGAGCATCTATTTACAACGCAATGCCCTTAGAAAATGTTAACGTACTAATCAACGCCATGCAAACATTCGCAACAGAAAATGAACACAGCATATCATAGCCATTTTTCGATAGATACTATTCCTTTCGGAGTTTTTTCAGTAAAAAATTCTTCAAAACGTCTTGCTACCATCATCAACGACCAAGTAGTTGATTTGTATAAATTGGCAAAACTGGGGTATTTTGATGATTTGAAAATCAAAAAATCTGTCTTTAAAAATGACTACCTGAATGATTTTATTAGTTTAGGCAAAGAAAAAACCAATGCCGTAAGAAAGCGTTTGCAGGAAATTTTACAAGACCAAACAACGATTCATCATTCAGCTTTTACAATCCATCAATCAAAAGTTGAATTACATCTTCCTATCAAAGTAGGAGATTATACAGATTTTTATTCGTCTGAACAGCACGCTACCAACGTTGGGGCGATGTTCCGTGACCCAGCAAATGCCTTATTGCCCAATTGGAAGCATATTCCTGTTGCCTATCACGGGCGAGCGAGTTCCATTTTTGTTTCTGGAAAAAACTTTCATAGACCGAAAGGACAAATCAATAATGATGAAAGCAAGCCCCCGATTTTTGCCCCAACGTCTCGTTTAGATATTGAGTTGGAAATGGCAACTATCATAGGCAAAAGCAATGAAATCGGTGAGGCAATCGACGTGAATCAGGCAGAAGATTATGTGTTTGGTTTTCAGTTATTAAATGATTGGTCTGCACGGGATATTCAGAAATGGGAATACGTTCCTTTGGGACCATTTTTGGCTAAAAATTTCTTCACATCGGTTTCTCCATGGGTCATTACGATTGAAGCCCTCGCTCCTTTCAGAATTCCAGCTTCCGAGCAAATTCCAGAGGTTTTGCCCTATTTGCAAGAAAAAAATCATTTGAATTTTGATGTAAAATTGGAAGTTATTTTACAAACAAAAGATGCAGAAGAAGTTGTAATTACTCGGTCAAATTTCAAAAATATGTATTGGACAGTGGCTCAACAAATCGCTCATCATACAGTAAATGGTTGTAATTTGAACGTTGGCGATTTATTGGGTTCAGGCACAATTTCTGGCAAAGAACCAGATAGTTTTGGTTCAATGTTAGAGCTTACTTGGGGAGGAAAAAATCCGATAAAGTTACCCAATGGCTCAGAGAGGAAGTTTTTGGAAGATTACGATACTATTATCATCAGAGGTTTTGCTGAAAAAAATGGACTAAGAATTAACTTTGGCGAAGTAAAAACCATGATTTTACCCACGAAATAATATGCTAACAATTAATCCCAAAGAAGTTTCTGTTCCTGTACTACATACATATTTGCAAGGTGCAGTTGCTCCTCGCCCGATAGCCTTTGCGAGTACCATAGATTCGGATGGAAATGTGAATTTAAGTCCGTTTAGTTTCTTCAATGTTTTTGGAACAAATCCGCCCACTTTGATTTTTTCGCCCAATCGTAGAGTAAGGGACGGCTCACAAAAACATACCCTTGAAAATGTCTTAGCCATCGACGAAGTTGTGATAAACATGGTAGATTTTTCGATGGTAGAACAAATGTCTTTGGCAAGTTGCGAGTACGAAAAAGGCGTAAACGAATTTATAAAAGCAGGTTTTACAGAAGTCCCTTCGGTAATGGTAAAACCTCCTCGTGTGGGAGAATCAAAGGCAGTTTTTGAGTGCAAAGTGAAACAGGTTATCCAGATGAGTGAAGAAGGAGGTTCGCCGAATTTGGTAATTTGTGAAGTTGTATTAGCTCATTTTTCAGAAGAAATTTTAAATGAAAAAGGACTAATAGACCAAACCAAGACCGATTGGGTTGCCCGCATGGGAGGCGATTGGTATTGCAGGGCATCGGGCGAAGCCATGTTTGAAGTACCAAAACCCAGTATCCATAAAGGCATAGGGATTGATTCCATTCCAAATTTCATTCAATCAAATCCAATTTTTAGCAACAATGATTTAGGACGATTAGCCAATATTGAAAAACTACCAGAAACCCAAGAAATTCATGATTTTTGGCAAGGAAAAAATATAGAAGATTCCTTCAAATCAGCCAAAGATTTACTGAGCCAAAATAAGGTAAAAGAAGCATGGATGATATTGTTGGGGAGGAATGAGTAAGTGAAATAGAGAGGGCTTTTGCTTTTTCTAAATCCTTTTTTGTACTTTTAATGATACAAAAGAAAACTCATAAACTCATTCATGGAAGACCAAGCATTACCTCAAATTCCAGTTTTTGGAATCCCCAAGGACGACAAAGATTATTTTCAAATTGGAGAATATAATTTCAAGATAAAGAAATGCGATTTTGCGATTGCAAAAATGTCGCATGAGTTCTTGACTGAAATAAAAGCCCAATTGATTAATCCGCAGAAGGCTATCGAAGAAGAATTATTAGATGATTATGACGAAGATGGCTTTGTTTCGCTTCAATTTCCGTGTTTGGGAATTCACAAAAACGGTATTCCAACTGGTGAGTTTGTGCTTGAAGAAGACAAAACTAATGGACCTTATTTCTATCTCCGCAGAAACGGATTTCGTTACAGTATGAGTTATTACGGTAAAATCACTTTTCAAGATGGTTGGATGGGGTATCATGGTTACATGAAACCTACTTATCAGGATTCGCCCGTTTATCCCGTAAAAATTTACAAAAAATTCGATTATAGTAAATTGAATTGGCGAGAATACCATTTTTCTTCAATGGATGAAACCGAAGGTGTAGCTGATGATGTGGTTCAATATTTAAAAATAGAAAAAATAAAAACACCCGAATTTCCCAGTAAGATTCTGAATTTCAAGAATTTAAAAACTTTACACTTTGGAAATTTCAAAAACTATTACGACAATATCTCTACTCCATTTGATGATATTCCTGAAGCCATCGGAGCATTAAGTGAGTTGCAGAGCTTTGGTATAATCAATTGTACAACCTCAAAACTACCCGACAGTATGGGTGATTTGAAAAATCTGGAAACTTTGAATGTTTCAAATTGCCAATTAACAAAGTTCCCCGATAGCATTTTTCAGTTGCCTAAATTGACGTATATTTTTGCGGCAAATAATCAAATAGCATCACTTCCCGAAGTCGTGACTGCTAAAAAACTTGCCTCTATTTCCTTAGAAAAAAACCAACTCAAAACACTCCCAGAGGCTTTGGCAAAATTGCCTAAATTGAATAGCTTAAAAATTACTGATAACCCGTTAAATACCCTCCCAGATGCTTTTAACAAGGTAAAAGGCTTGGAAATGAATATTAAAGACAAACGTCGTTTGCTTGATTTTGAGTACCGTGGGGCTGATGGAAAAGGAGTAAGTAAATGGAATAATGATTTATTTTTCACGGAAACAAACAATCCATTGTTGAAACCCGTGGAGGCGATTATCCAGCAAAATAAATTAACAAAATATCAGTCAGAGTTAGTGGCTTTGGGTAAAAAGACGGTTGGGTTTACAGTTTCTGGCGAAGAAGATTATCAAAAAATAGGCAATCATCGTTTCGGCGGAATGCCCGATTTGCCCGCAAGTATCGTTTATCCAACTTTTAAGTATGAAAAAGATACTTATAAATACGAATTCATTGCTCAAATAAATTGTCAGGAAATAGCTCATCTACAAGACTATTTACCCCGCACAGGAATGCTCTATTTTTTCCTGAGTTCATTGCATTTTTTTGGTTTTGAAGGAAAATTCAAACTTGCCCAGGTGCTTTATTTTGAGGGAGATAAACAAGAACTTATTGCTGGAAAAAACTTAGTATTTACCAATGAAGAGTATTACGAAATGATGGGTGAAGGTTGCTATCAAGGATTGCAAGTTACTGAAAAAGAAATGATTACGTTTCCGTATTGGTATTCTTATCATACTAACAAACATATTCTTAAAGGGCGGGCTGAAAAATTAGAAAAAGCGTTTGAAGATGATGGAAAATTGGAAGATAAAATTTATGATAATTTCGAGAATCCTGTAACAGAACTCAATAAAGTTGATTTTGAAATAAATGGGTACGTTTTCACCCAACATGAATCCCCCGAACTGCAAGCCGCTCTGAGCAAAAAAGGCGAACCACAAGACTGGATAACGCTCTTGAAAGTAGCATCCCAAGGAGATTTTCAGTGGGGCGATGCAGGCGATTTATCCTTTGTCATTCACAAAAGCGATTTATTGAAAAAGAATTTTAGTAATGTATTTTGTACAATGGAAAGTAGCTAATTTTTAACCTGATGGCTATGGTGTACCACAACTTAATACCATGAAATAAAATTCTATAATTATTTAATTAACAGTACTTTACAAATAATTCCAAAGCATTTCATTCGCTAAAAATTACAAAAAACATGGATTCAGTTATAGAGTATAGACTTTTGACTTTTGAGGATAAAGAAAAGTACAGACAAATTAGGTTAGAATGTTTGAAAAATTATCCTCAAAATTTCGGTACGCTCTATGAAGATGAAATAAATTCAAGTTCTTTAAAGTTTGACAATATAATCTCAGAAAATAATGGTTCTGATTTTTTATTAGGAGCATTTATCAATGAAAAATTAGTTGGAATTTGTGGTAACATACAAGAAGATAGAATCAAGACACGGCATATTACTGAGATTAGCCATGTCTATGTAAGTCCAGATTTTGCAAAAAAAGGAATAGCAACTAATCTGTTAGCGTTGACAATTGAGAAAGTATTTTCAAATAATATTATTGAGCAAATTATTCTTGGAGTAGTTAAATCTAATCCGCAAGCAATAAAAATATATCAAAATGCTGGTTTTATACAATATGGACTTCTTGAAAACTATTATAAATTTGAAGGCAATTATGAATCGTTAATTCTGATGGTTCTGACTCGAAATTCATTTAATGACACGCTGAAATCACATAATTCTAAAGTATAATCGTGACCGCAGAGAATCAAAGCCTAATTTTCAGACAACTTGATGAACATGAGCAGAAACCATATAATCTCTTATTACTTGCTGATCCTTCAAGAGAAGTAATTGATGAGTATTTGAAATCGTCTTTAGTTTTTGTTGCTGAACAAAATACAGAAATCGTTGGTACGGTGGTTCTTCAAACTTTATCAGAAGAAATTGCAGAAATCAAAAATATTGCTGTTTCACCAGTATTGCAAGGACAAGGAATAGGTAAATATCTAATTGAAAATATAATTACTATTGCCAGAGAGAAAGATTTCAAAACAATTTGTATAGGAACTGCCAATTCAAGTATTGGACAACTTTATTTGTACCAAAAACTTGGTTTTGAAATGACAGAAATCAGGAAAAACTTTTTTATTGATAATTATCCCGAACCAATTTATGAGCATGGAATCCAAGCTAAACATATCATAATGCTGGCACAAGAGTTATAGCGAATCTTTCATTAGTAAAAGCCTTTACCGAGGCACATAATAATATGAATGTCAGAAAACCGTCCCTCCTCTTTCTTTTTCTTGTTCTCGGACAAATTGGCTTTGCTCAAAACAAATCAAAGGCATTATCCGAAATAATGAAAGCATACCATAACTACAATATGTTCGATGGTGCTGTTCTGGTAGCTGAAAATGGAAAAATTGTCTATAAAGACGCATTTGGTTTAGCCAATAGAGAATGGAATATCCCGAATGGGACAGATACAAAATTCATGATTGGCTCTGTGTCTAAACCCCTAACGGCAACTTTAATGCTGATTCAAGTTCAAAAGGGGCTAATCAATTTAGACAAAACGATTGAAGATTATTTACCAGAATTTAAGAATAAACCTGCTGCCAAAGTAACAATCAAACAATTGCTCTCGCATACATCTGGAATCCCCAATTATGACATCATAAAAGATTTCTTCCCCAGAATTAGTCGCCAAAATTTCACCAGAGAAGATTACATAAAGGTTTTCATGGATTCTACTCTTGCATTTAAGCCTGGAAGCCATCATTATTATAGTAGTTGGGGGTATTTTACGTTGGGCTATATCATGGAAAGAGTAACGGGCAAATCTTATAGCCAATTAATGAGTGATGATATTTTCAAGAAAATCGGCATGACAAATTCTGGCTCGTACTATCATACGCAAATTGTACCCAACAGGGCAACTGGATATGATTATAGTTTTGGTGGCTATACCAGTTCTGATTTTAGAGACCAATCAAACACAATGGGAACTGGCGATATTTATTCTACTGTCGAAGACCTCTTCAAGTTTCATATAGCCCTATCCAATAACACTTTACTGAATAAAAAACTAACCGACGAAATGTTTACCCCAGGAATCGAGAAAGCTCAGTACGGATACGGGTGGTTCAATCAACAATTCAGAATAACCCCCACGGACAGTGTAGCATCTAATTTTCATTTAGGAATGACAGACGGTTTTCTCTCGTTCATTCGCCGTGTTCCATCAGACAATAGTTTAGTCGTGATACTTTGCAATAGCTCACCAACAGATTTTTTTGGCATTGTAGGCAATTTGTATAAAGTTTTGTACAATAAACCTGTTGTTTTAAAAGAACCCGTACACAAAAAAATGGAAACTTATATCACACAAATTGGTACGAAAAAGGCTTTAGAAGAATATCAGAAAATGAAAGCTGATTCAGTTCATTATTATATTAATTGGATTTCAATGAATTTTGTAGCACAGCAATTATTGAATCTAAAAAGATATGAAGAAGCAAAAGCAATTGCAGAAAATAATGTTGAGGAGTTCCCTGACAAAGATTTGATAATGCTTACGATGGGCAACGTTTATCTTGCCCTAAATCGAAAAGAAGATGCAATCAAGTTCTATAAAAAAACCTTACTGATAACGCCAATTTTTGAAGAAGCAAGGAATAGATTAAAAGAATTAGAACACAAATAATTGTCACGTTCCTAAGAGACTAATTTTCAAAAACCAACAATGACTAAATTATTTCACTTAACAACTTTATTGTTTTTACTGATTATTGGTCGGGCGTCTGGACAGGCAACAGATGTTTTGCGACAAAAATTACAACAAATTCTTTCAACAAAGAATGCGACGGTTGGTGTTTCGATTATTGGAAATGATGGAAAAGATACTTTGTCTATCAATGGGAATGATCATTTCCCTTTGCAAAGTGTTTTCAAATTTCATATTGCGTTGGCTGTACTTTCCGAGATTGACAAGGGAAAATTTTCTCTCAATCAAAAAATAAAAATTGAAAAAAAAGACCTCTTGCCTGACCTGTATAGTCCTATTAGAGATAAATATCCCAATGGGGCAAACCTAACAATTGCAGAAATTTTAGCATACACAGTTGCTAAGAGTGATAATGTCGGATGTGAACTTTTATTAAAGCTCATTGGAGGACCTTTGACAGTTGAAAAATACTTCCTGAAGAATAATTTTCAAGACATTTCAATAAAAATCAATGAAGAGGTACAACAAGCTCATTGGGATTTACAATTTCAGAATTGGACAACTCCCAAAGCGGCAAACAAAGTGTTAGCAGTCTTTTATTACAATAAGAAAAAACTACTTTCTACTAAAAGTTATGATTTTATTTGGAGAGTAATGCGGGAAACAGAAACAGGTCAAGACCGACTAAAAGGGCAATTGCCGATCAACACAATTGTTGCTCATAAAACGGGTTCTTCGGGAACAAATAAAGAAGGTTTAACGGCTGCTGTTAACGATATTGGCGTTGTCTTTTTACCAAATGGAAAACATTTTTTTATCAGTGTTTTTGTGACCAACTCTAAAGAAGATGCAACAACCAATGAAAAAATCATTGCAGATGTTTCAAAAGCTACATGGGATTATTTTATGAATAGATAAATC
>JAAFJL010000203.1 GCA_013298865.1 Cytophagales bacterium
ATATACAACAATTTCTTCTGACAAATGTTAGAGAAAAAACAAAACCCTCTCGAAAATCAAGAGGGTTGTTAATAATCAATAATGTTTCTAAAAGTAAGGTTTTAAAAGACAGTGGTTGATTTAGTTTAACAATATTTTATTCCAAAACAAAATTAATGGGCAAGGTCTGCCAAGAATTTACAGGAATTCCATTTTGAGTAGCTGGTTGCCATTTCGGCATTTGCTTAATAACTCTCAACGCTTCTAAATTACATTCATCAGAAAGCCCTTTTACTAAATATATTTTAGATAATTGACCAGATTTTTCGACCATAAATCTCACAAATACTTTGCCCTTTACAGGCTCTTTGTATTTGGTCGGAGTTTTGATATGGGTCAATAAAAACTGATTCATATCTTTTTTACCACCATCAAATATGGCTGGAATTTCGGGCATATCATAGACAGAATCAATATTGACCTCATTCGTATTTTCAAGAGATTCTATGTTTATCGTCGATTGATGAGTAGCGACTACCTTTGAATCTGTTGTTGGAACTTCATCTTTCTTCTTTTTTGTCGGGTCTCCTTCTCCATTTTTCATCATGAACGCTACCGTTGGCGGCAAAGATTTATTGCCAAGTAGTAATTCATTGAGCGATATTCCGTTTTCTTCTTTTTCTGTCAAAATTGCTTCTTTTATTGCTTTGGCAATGTTAGAAGCATAAGTTTCACGAGCATAAATTTTTCCTGCTAAAGAATACTGTTGTTCTTGTGCAAGGCTAATTCTGACGAGGGTTATCATCAGGATTAAGGTTAAATAATTCTTCATTATAAGTTTCAAAAAAAGGATTAATAAAAGGTTTGACGTGTGTTATTTTGAGTTTAGAGTAGAGGTGTGTAAAAAGTCTAAAGACCGTCTTCGGTAAAATTTTTTAAGCAGAAAGATTATTCGGCGTAAAATACTTTCAACTTTTAACTTTAGACTTTTTACAAAACTCCTACTCAACTTTTATTTCAAGCTAAAATTCAATCTCATATAGGCAAATGCACCACTAAATCCCATCTGAACGGGGTCGTACATTCCACCAGTTTCGGTATCATTCGGATTGTGTTTATTTGGATAGGCATTAAAAATATTTGTTCCACCCAAATTTGCTCTTATCCCTTTGGTGATTTCATAACCCACAGAAAAATCTGTTGTCATTTTAGGGTCATATCTTACAGGACTTGTATTTGCAGCATTATAGTCAACGAACTCTATCGCAGAAAAACCTGTAAATCTCAAATTGGCAAAGAATTTCTCATTTTTATAATCAAAAATTAAATGAAATTTAGTTCTCGGTGCTGAATTTGGAATTAATGAACGTTCTCTTTTCCCCAAGAAATTATCTTCTTTTCCTTTTAAAAGAGCGTTGGTCTTCACGTTATCAATCACCATGTTATTGTAATTGAAAGCAAGCGAAGTATTCAATTTCCCTTTGCCAATAGTTGAACTTATTGTTGTTATGGCGTCAAAACCTAACGAACGTGTGTCTAAAGCATTGGCAAAAAACTGAGCAGCATTAACGTTCAAATCATTAAAAATTTTGGTTAAAGAAGCATCTGTTGCATCAAAACCTCCTGTTAGTACAATTCTGTCCTGTACATTTACAGAGTAACCATCCAATGTAATTAATACATTTGGAGTCGGCTGGAAAGACATTCCCAAACTAATATTAGTAGAAACTTCTTGCTTTAGCGAAGGAATACCAAGTGCTTTTGTAATAGGAGCTTGATTATTAGCAATAAGACGCTCAAAGTATTCAACTTTTCCTGTGTTTTCATCAGCTACTACATCAAAGACCGTTGAGCTAAAAAATACTTGGGGTAACGAAGGTGCCCTGAAACCAGTACTTAATGCACCTCTGATTGCTATTTTATCATTGAATTTATAACGGGTAGAAATTTTACCGTTTAATGTTCCTCCGAAATCACTGTAGTTTTCAAAACGGGCGGCAGCCGTCACAAGCCATGACTTCGTAATGTCTAACTCTGCATCGGCGTAAACTCCGATGTTACTTCGAGACCGAGACGTAGCATTATTTGGGCTAATCCCAGGGAAACTTTGTGAACCACCCGCAAAATTTTCTGGGGTGATATATCTCTTCCAAGATGCTTCTTCGCCTGCTGTGATTCCGTAGCTATCAACTCTATATTCAGTTCCGAAAGCAACGTTTAGCCCTTCCATTACGCCTTCTATGCTTTTAGAAAAACTTATTCCAGAAGTATTTTGGCTTAAACTATACCCACCTGCATCAAAGTTTGTAGGTGTTTTTATTCCTAAAGAAGTATTTACGGTGTTACGGGCAAATTGCTGCACACTATTCTTTCCGAAAGTATTATGGAGGTCGATACTCCAACCACTTTCAGTTTGCAATTTGTAACCTGCTGTTATGGTTGCGTCAAAAATATCAGAACCAATGGTTGGCTCAAATCCATTAGGGAAAAGGGCAGGAATATTTCTTTCACTGTCTGGGTAAACTGTAAAGCCCTGAGAATCAGTAGCTCTGTTGCTAATTCCACCAAAAACGTAAAGAGAAGCTCTGTCACTAACGGGGATTTCTGAGTTTAAATACAAACTTGAATTTGTGTAAGAGGCATCTCCAAACTTAACCCTCTGCGGGTCAACGTAAATTTTATCTGTTGCTCTAAATGTTTTGTCTTTTGATAAAACTTCTGCTGTAATATTTAAAAATCCTTTTTTGCCAATCAACAAACCGTAGTTAGCATTTCCATTCAGGTGAAGCCCGTCACCTTCTGTAAAAATACCAGAATTGAGGTTTCCAGAAAGTCCATCAGTTGATGATTTCAAGACAATATTGATTACACCAGCAATCGCATCAGAACCGTATTGTGCCGCAGCACCATCACGAAGAATTTCGATACGTTCAACTGAACCAACAGGAATAGTATTTAAGTCAGTACTATTATTTCCCCTTCCTCTCGTTCCGAAAGTATTGATTAAACTACTTTGGTGATAACGTTTGCCATTCAACAAAACAAGCGTTTGATCTGGACCTAATCCTCTGAGTGAGGAAGCATCAATATGATCAGCAATGTCTGAACCTGATTGACGGTTCGAGTTGAATGATGGGACAAGGAATTGTAAGATTTGATTCAAATCCATTTGCCCGAAAGCAGATAATTCCTGTGCAGTAATAATGTCAACGGGAGCGGAGGACTCAATTTTTGTACGAGAAACTTTTGAACGAGTACCAACCGCCACGGCAATGTCTGATTGTGTTGCTTCGGCTTCTTTCAGGAGAACATCTGGTAAAGTAACATCACCAGAAACTTCTACTTGAACTTCTGAAGTTTCGTAGCCAGTAAAGCTAATCAATAATTTGTAAACGCCTTTGGGAACTCTGAGCGAGAAATTGCCCTGCAAATCTGTGGAAGTGGAAAATAAAGAGCCGTCTAATTTGATGGTTGCCCCAACGACACCTTCTTTGATGTCGGCGTCGAGTACTCTGCCTTTAATACTTTGTCCGAAGGTACTTCCAGCACATAGCATTAACAGAACGATTAGGGTTCTTGGGTAATAATTTTTCATAAAACTTTTTAAGTAAGGATTTGGGAAACATTATAATTGTACTGTACTAAAATTCACTTGGTTTTAAGCAATAGGCTTTGGAAATAACAACGATTATTATAGTATTTATGGAATTGCCAAAAGCTAATAGCCACTCAAATAATCTCATTCCATTAAAAAAGAAATTGGTAAAGTCTGAACTGAAACTACTCTTTGTCCAAAATGTACTGCTGGCTCCCAGAGGGGCATTTTTCTTACAACTCTTATCGCTTCACGGTTACATTCATCGTTTGGACCTTTCACTAAATATACATTAGAAATCAATCCTGTTCGCTCAATTGTAAAGCGGATAAACACTTTGGAAGTAATTTTCTGATTCTTATATTTTTCTGGAAAAACCAGATTTTCACTAAAAAATTTACTTAATGCAATTTTCCCGCCAAAAAACTCGGCAGGAGTTTCTGGTTGAACAATTACCGAATCAGTGGGAATTAAAATACTGCCTGAATAGGCAATGAACGACTTTGGCTTTGTATTGGGAATGATAGTAATTTTCTTTTTCTTGGCTTCTTCCTCTTCTGCTAACATAAATTCTTCATCTTCACGCATTTTGATTTGTTCAATCAAAGAAGGCATTTTATCTGAAGCATTTTTTGCCGTCAGGATTACTTGTTCGGTTTGAGGTTTCACTGTAACCTCTTTTGACGAACGAATTTCATTTTTCTGAGCTTGCACGAAGCAAGTCCACGACAAAATCATGGCAGGATAGAGTAAGGCTTTCATAATATAAGTTAAGGTAAGTAAGGTTTTTTGAGCGAAATAATTTAATACGAACGCAACTATCACCCTTGCGGATGATAGCCGCATTGCAAACGTTTGGCTTCAGAAACTTGGCGGAGATAACTGAATATAACTATGCAATCAACAATCAGAGCAGCTGAGAAGTATTAGGGGCGGGTTTCCAAAATGGAACAAAATATTTCAGCAAAATAAGGATACTCTGAAAATCTTTAAAATAATTCAACAGTTTTACCTGCTGAATTAACTACTTTCATGTACTAATATATACAATTTGAAACAAATAAACAAACATTTTTTAACAAAATCAAGAATTTTCAATAATTTTTGAAAGTATTAGATGTTGGAAAGTACAAAACTGACATTTGTCATGACAAAAAGGCTTATTCTAACGATTAAACTACTCTCTGAAACCCTAATTGCCTGATAAAGAAATATTAAAGTAAAATTCAAGATAATTTAAGTTTCAAAAAAAAATGAAACACAATAGAACAGTTTAGACCTCTGTTGTTCTATTGTATTTCATTTTTTTGAAGAATCAGGTACTTTCAATTAGCGTCTTTTCTGCAAATAGTCTTCTATTTCTTTTAGTGTCAGAGTATTAAAAGTCATGTTTGAAGTTAGTCCACCTTTGCGAGCCACAGCAACGCCATAGTGCATATCAAAATACCCGTCCTTTTCGTGGGCATCTGGATTGATAGAAAGCATAACGTTTTTCTCTAAAGCATACTGAATCCATCGCCAATCTAAATCTAAACGATACGGACTTGCATTAATTTCAATGACTACTCCATTGGCAGCACAAGCATCTATAACTTTCTGGTGGTCAATGGGATAGCCTGCTCTTGATAATAAAATTCGTCCAGTGGGATGCCCCAAAATTGTGGTATATGGATTTTCAATAGCCTTTAAAAGTCGAGACATTGCTTTTTCTTCGGTCATTTTTAAATTCTGATGAACCGAAGCCACGATGTAATCAAAACTTTTCAGAATATGGTCTGGATAGTCCAATGAACCATCCCCCAGAATATCAGACTCAATGCCTTTCAAAACCTTGAACGGGGCTAATTCTTGATTCAGTTTATCAATTTCTACGTGTTGCTCAAAGATTCGGTCTTCCGAAAGCCCACCCGCATAAGATGCAGTTTTTGAATGGTCTGCAATACCCAAATATTCAAAGCCCAAATCTCGACAATAAGTTGCCATTTCCTTGAGCGTATGCTTGCCGTCTGAATAGGTTGAATGGTTATGAAGAATGCCTTTGAGTGAATCCCAAGTCACCAATTCATCATTGGAATGTTTGCTTGTCCAGTCAAATTCAAAAGTTCCTTCTCGCATTTCAGTGATGATATACGGAATTTTGAGATGCTCGTAAATGGCTTCTTCTGAATCAAAACTTTGCTGAGTCGCTACTTGATAAATACTTTTTCCTGCAATTTTATGAGCCAAATGTTTTTGGTTAGCCGAATAGATAAACCTCTGATTAACAAATAGTTCTGGCTTACATATTAGAATTTCAACGGGTATTTCTTTTTCTGAAAAAAGCCCTCGCCAAGCAAAAGGAGAAGATTGTTTTTCGTTTTGTTGAAGGTATTCTAAGGCATTAATAGTTCGTTGAACTTCCCAAGGTTTGTCATGACCAACCATTAATTGTATGGTCTGAACAACTTCATTTTTACGACGAATATCACCCACAATTTCTACCTGAGAAAAATGTTTTTCAAGTTCATCGTACAGAATTTGTCCCAACGCTTCGCCTTTTTCCATTCGTAATTTGTCTGAATTCGACTGGGCATAAAGAATTGATTGTTTGATAGTTTCCTGAATTTTATCGCCAAAACCTTTCAGTTTTGAAACCTCTCCGTTTTCACAAGCCAGAAGCAATTCACGAGTATCCGTGATGTTGAGTTCCTGCCAAATAGTACGAATTTTTTTCGGACCAATGCCTTTAATCGAAAACATTTCAACCACGCCTTCGGGAGTTTTCTCCAAAAGCTCTGCCAGTTCCTGAGTTTTACCAGTCGTACGGATTTCTATGATTTTGGCAGCCACACTTTTGCCAACTCCCTGTAAAGCAGATAGTTGGTCGAGAGGAAGATTAACTAAATCAGTCGTAGTTTTATCCAAACTCCTGACAGCGAAGTTCATATTTTTAATCTTGAACTCATTTTCATCATGGAGTTCCAATAATTTGGCACTCAGTTCAAGCACTTCTACAATATCGTCGTTGGTCATTTTTGTTATAATCTTTGTGTATAATGATAGAATGAGTGAATGATTGTTGGTATTCTTTCATTCAATCTCTCATTGAATTGCACTTACTTCACTCTTTCCGAAACCACAGCTATGCAAGAAATTTCTACATTGACATCTTTCGGCAGACGAGCTACTTCTACGGTCTCACGAGCAGGTGGAAGGCTACCAAAATATTGACCATAAACTTCATTAATAGCCCCAAAATTATTCATGTCTTTTACGAAAATTGTGGATTTTACCACATTGTCAAAATTCATATTGGCAGCTTCTAAAATTGCCTTCAAATTCTCCATAACTTGCTTAGTTTCGTCCTGAATACTCGCCCCAGCCGCAGCGAGAGCAATTGCCACTTGTCCAGAAATGTAAAGTGTATCGTTACTCAGAACTGCCTGAGAATATGGACCAATAGGAGCGGGGGCTTTTTCAGTAAAAATAATTTTTTTCATGATATTTGTATGTTTAGTTTTTGATTGAGTAGCGTTATAAACGCTGAGTGAGTCAACACTGGTTATAAACGAGCGTTAGCAACAGCAACAATTATTCACTGATAACTGTTCACTGCTAATTGTTCACTGATAACTGCTAACTGTTCACTGTCAATGGATGAATCTTTCAAAAAACTCATAGATTCTTAGCATTCTATCAATTCTTTGGCGGATATTTCCTGTTCTTGAAAGCTCGTGCGTTGCCCCTGGCATACGTACATATTCAACCTCTTTTCCCATGATTTTCAGAGACTTATACATCATTTCGCTTTGAGCAACACCCGTTCTAAGGTCATTTTCTCCGTGTTTAATCAGTAAAGGAGTTTTGATTTTGTCGATGTACGAATATGGAGATTCTCGGTCTAAAATGGCTTGTGTTTTTGCCTCCCAGGGATAGCCTCCAAAGTAATTAGGCACTAACCGCCAAGCATTGGCTTCACCCATAAAAGTACTCAATTCGTAAACGCCTCTTTGGGCAAATGCTGCCTTGAAACGATTGTCATGTGCAACAATCCAAGCCGTCAGATACCCTGCATACGAACCACCCGTAATGACTTGTTTAGATGTATCTGCCCAAGATTCTTTGGCTGCATCATTAGCAGCTAATAGTACATCTTCGGCAGGACCAGTTCCCCAATCTTGATAATTGGCAAACTGAAAATCTTTTCCATAACCTCCTGACCCTCTTGGGTTTGCGTAAACAATTCCATATCCCTGCGAACACATATACTGAAACTCATGCCACATCGAAAGCTCTCCTGGTCCCCACATGGCAGTTGGTCCACCGTGCATATTCAAGAGGAGGGGATACTTTTTGCCATTTTCCAAATTGGCAGGTTTCATAATCCAATATTCAACAGTTTGCCCTTTTGAATTTTTGGCAGTACGTTTTTCTGGGAAACTTAGGGCTTTATTTTTTAGCCAATTTTCATTGTTTGAAGTCAGTTTAATCGGGTTTTTCAAAGACAAATCCGAAACGTACAATTCAGACGGATTTTTAACCTCAGTTTTGCCAAAAAGTACTCTATTTTGGGCAATATCAAAAGCCGTAATTCCAGATTCAAAATCAGTCAATCTCTCTACCTTTTTAGTCTGAATATCCAATTTATACAAAGGATTTCCACCATTAGAAGAAGCTGTAAAATATAACGTTTTTGAATCAATCGACCATGTATAATTCCCTGTGGCACGGTCAAAATCTACTAAGGTTTTATTTGATCCATCAGCATTGGCAACATACAACTGATTAAAGCCCAACCATTCCAATTGCGACCTCGAAAATGCCAACATTTTGCCATCAGGTGAAAGCGTTGGATTTCCGAATTGTGTATTTTTTTCTGAAACTAAATATTGAAGATTTGAACCATCTGGATTCATGCTAAAAATCACATTAACTAATTCACGGTCAGGGTGTTGTAGCGTATCTTTTCCGCATGAACCAATGATTTTTTTACTGTCTGGTGACCAGCTAAAATTGTTATATGACCAAAATCGACGGGTAATTAGTACAGGTTTTGCTCCTTCTTTTGGTTCAATCGTAAAGAGAATATTAAAACGAATTTCTGGTTCTGTGGTAGCTTCTCCCTGTAAGTTTTGGCGAGTAAAAACCT
>JAAFJL010000204.1 GCA_013298865.1 Cytophagales bacterium
GAGAATTTTTAAAATGAAAAAGGGCAAACAAAAAGATTTATCATCCTTCTGTTCACCCTTTCCCGTGTACCCTAAACCGATAGTATTATTTCACTTCAAAAATCCCCTCTCCTATTCTGTAACCTTCTGAATATAACTCAATTACGTGTTTACCTTCTTTGTACGGCATACCTCGGCTATACACAAATTCCACTAACTGATTTTTGTTATCAAAAATGATTCTTTGCTTGGCTGTGTAGGTAGTTTCTTTGGCTTTGTACGGAAATGTCCCCGAACCCGTTGCCATGTCTGCTACGGTTGCACCCGAAGGTTCAAGAATGCGGAGATAAATAATTTTTTGGTCTTTTTCTGTTAAATCATTCTCTTGTAAATGAAAACTTACACGGATTTTATCTACTCTTTTTGCTTTATATGAACCACCATCTGCTTCTTTTCCTTTAGAAGAAATGGCGTAGATATTAATATTTTCGGCTCGCATGGCGGCGGCTTGAATCACTTTGTCTGATAATTCACGGTTTCTCAATTCAGCTTCACGATTTCTATCTGCTAAATCTTTAGCTTTCATCGAAAATGCCCCATTTGAGTCAGATAGGGCTTTTTGGGCAAAACTTATTCCTTCTAAAAGTGATTGTGTTTGTTTGTTCAGTGAATCATTTTGGGCTACTAAAACACCATTTTCTCGCTTCAATGCGGCAATTTCTTGGTCTTTTTTACTGAGCAATGCGACATAGTTTCTGATTTTACTCTCGTATTTTTTCATCGAAAAACCACCCATTTTATTCATCGCTATTTTGTCAGCTTCTAATTGGGTTTTTACTCGCATCAACTCTTCAACATTGCCACCTAAGCGTTTAATTTCAATAATTTTACTACTCAATTGGCTACTTATCGAATCTAATTTGATATTGGCTTGTAGTAACTCTCTTGCTTGTACGTTGCTAACCTCTGTTTGCTTATGATTCTGCTGACGCTCACGGAAATATAAAAAACCCAAAATTCCTACCAGTACAGAAAGTACTCCGATGGCAATTTTGAGCTTTTGTTCACTTTTTCTATTTGGGTTGTATTCCATAAAATTATGCTCTTACTTAGTTTTATTGATGTTTTAGTGGGTATTTTTATCCAAATTTATCAAAAAAAATTGCAATAAATTTCATCCTGGTAGCAAAACTGAAATCTTTCTTTGATAAAAACGATTATTCAATAGTAAACGTTGAAAAATACCGTTTCGTATTGACGTTAAACATTGTATTTTTGTAACCAAACTAAAGAGTGTCTGGTGGTGGTGTAATAAATTTTAAAGGCAAAACATCTATAAACTTATTACTGCCCAAGACTAAACCCAATGCTCAAAACTTATGACAATCAAAAAGAATATCGCAAAAATCAACAAACAATTAGCTGGGTCTGCCGCTCGTTTAATTGCTGTTACAAAAACTAAACCAATTGAAGATTTGCAAGAAGCGTACCAAGCTGATTGTAAAATTTTTGGAGAAAATCGGGTGCAAGAAATGGTCAATAAATGGAAGGTTCTACCCAAAGACATTGAATGGCATTTAATTGGACATTTACAAGGAAATAAAGTAAAAGAAATTGTGCCTTTTGTGAGTTTGATTCATTCAGTTGATTCAATGAAATTATTGAAACAAATTGATTTTCAGGCAGCTAAGATTAACAGAACGGTTAATTGTTTACTGCAAATTTATATCGCCCAAGAAGATACTAAATTTGGACTTTCGGAGGAAGAAGCCATTGAAATTATAGAGTCTGAGGATTTGAAATCTCTTCATAATATTAAAATTGTTGGTCTAATGGGCATGGCAACTTTCACGGAGAATTTCCCCCAAGTTCGCCGTGAGTTCAAAAAACTTAAAACTTTTTTTGAAGTACTAAAAACAGTGAGTGAACACCGCCAAATCCCGAATGTTGAACTCAAAGAAATCTCAATGGGAATGTCTGGCGATTACCTGATTGCTATCGAAGAAGGTTCTACATTGGTGAGGATTGGGTCATTTATTTTTGGAAACCGTTATATCGCTTAACGTGTTGATATTCAATGAAGCTGTTTAAACTTTCTGTTTTGATTTGAAACTATTGTATTTTTGAAACAGGTATTTCAAAATTTTAGACATATAGCAGAGCTACATTGAGAAAATTTTGTGATGCCTGATTCAAAAAGACTTAGTTTCAGGCAAAAGAGAAAGTTTAAACAGCTTCAATACTATAAATCAAAATAATTAACAAATATGAAACGCTATTTTATCTTGGGTACAGTTGCCCTATTTTTTTGTTTTACTCCTTCGGGAGAGACTCCAACAAAACCTTCTGCCAAAGTAAAAGCCGATGCCGATAATGGTGGTTTGGTACTTCCGAAAGGTTTTGGAGGTTTAGTCGTTTCTGAAGGTGTCGGTAAAGCTCGCCACATTGCCGTTGGAGCAAATGGAGATATTTTTGTGCGTCTCAGTAAACTCAAAGACGGAAAAGGTACAGTTGTTTTAAAAGATGAAAATGGCGACGGAAAATCCGATGCTTCTTCGGCTTTCGGGAACTTTGCAGGAACAGGTATTGCCCTGACAGACAAATACTTATATGCTTCTTCGGATACTTCGGTAGTACGTTATGCCATGAAAAACGGGAGTGTTGACGAGGCATCAAAAGAAACAATCGTAACTGGTTTAGAGCTTTATGGAGAACACGGAACAAAATCTATTGCTTTGGACGATAAGGGGCATTTGTATGTAACTTTCGGAGCTCCATCGAATGCTTGTCAGGAAAAAAATCGTACAAAGGGTTCAAAAGGAATGGATCCTTGCCCAATTTTGGATTGGCATGGTGGCGTTTGGCAATTTGATGCAAATCGTAAAAACCAAAAGCACGCAGACGGGCTTCGTTATGCCACAGGAATCAGAAATATTGTTGGGCTTGACTGGAACAAAGCAACTGGTGAACTTTACGCTATGCAACACGGACGTGACCAGCTAACTACCTTGTACCCAGAGATGTACAATCCTGAGCAAAGTGCAGAACTGCCTTCTGAGGAGTTTTTATTGCTGAAAAAAGGTTCAGATTTTGGCTGGCCTTATTGCTACCATGACCGTTTTCAGAGTAAAAAGGTACTCGCTCCAGAATACGGTGGTGATGGTAAAGTACAAGCACGTTGTGAAGGAAAAGATAAGCCAATCATGGCGTTTCCAGCACACTGGGCACCTAACGCTTTGTTGTTTTATACAGGAAATCAGTTTCCTGCCAGATACAAAAACGGAGCTTTTATTTGTTTTCATGGCTCTTGGAATAGAGCACCCCTTAAACAAGGCGGTTACTTTGTGGCATTTGTTCCGTTCAAAGACGGAAAGCCATCGGGCGACTATGAAGTTTTTGCGGAAGGCTTTGCGGGTGGTCCAGAAATCAAACAACCTAATGATGCCAAAGCTCGTCCGATGGGATTAGCACAAGGTCCAGACGGTTCGCTTTTTATTACAGATTCTGTAAAAGGAAAAGTTTGGCGAGTAATTCATCAGTAGAAAACGCATTTCGTTACTTTGCTAACCCCAATTTGAAATTGGAGTTGCATGGTTTTGCGTTTTCAACGCATTTCGTTATAAAATTCAAAAATGAAAAATAATATTTTAATCTTCCCCTTATTTTTAGCAGGAATACTATGTTTTTCTTGGAAAGAAATGCCTGAAAATCAGGGCGTTTCTTTCTTGAAAACTAATGCTGTTCCTGATTCTGGAAAGATAATTTACGAAACTTATTGCTTGGCTTGTCATCAAGAAGATGGTTCTGGCGTACCCAACATGAACCCACCTCTGGTACAAACAGAATGGGTTTTGGGGGATTCTACAAGGTTAATTAATGTGATTTTGAAAGGTCTAAAAGAAACAGAAATCAACGGTGACAGTTATTCAAACGAAATGCCTGCCCATGATTTTCTGACAGATAAACAAATAGCCGAAGTCTTGACTTATGTGAGGAGTAATTTTGGCAATAAAGCCTCTGGCATTAAAGAAGAGGATGTCAGGAAAGTAAGAGCAAAAAAATAAAATACCCATTTCACCACAAAAGGCACAAAGAATATAAAGTTAGTGATTACAAAACTTTATTTTCTTTGTGCCTTCTGGTTGAAACTGTACTTATCTTTTTACGAAATTATTTCGCCAAAGATAAAGTTGGGAAACGTCTTTGTGCTAATTCAAAAGCACCAAACATGATACCTGAAAAAAGTAGGTTACTCAACAATGTATTCTTGACAAATGGTAAGCCCAAAGCATAACATTCTAAGAGTCCGTTCATGTCGTGAGTGTACATTTTACTGCCCATCCAAACGCCAAAATTTGAGATTAAAAAGAAAGCTACTGTTCCTAACAAATTGGCTGACAAGAAGTTAACCGTATTCACTTTCTTCATAAAGATAACTATTCCGATGGCTACCATTACTGCAAAGCTACCAAAAGTCCAAGCGTCAAACCCAAAAGAAAATTCTGGAAACCAAGCCTTGTAAACGGTATTATTCAAGACTAAATTAGACATCCAAAGCCCCAAAGTTGGTACAATGAAAGCCCAGTATTTTTTGGCAAAATATGCTCCGCCAAACAAAGCCATCGCACCCACAGGCGAGAAATTCGGTACATTTAACAAGGCGAAACGACTTGCTGCTGCTAAGGCAATCATACCAACAATTAGCCCAAAACGGGGATTTATTACATTTTTCATCTCTTACAAAGCGATTTTGAACATCGCTGATTAATTCTATTTTGCAAATTTAAGAAGGTTTAGAGATTTCAGCGTAATTTTGGGTAAATTATTCATTCTTCTTTTGCTAATATGAACGTTCAGAGAAAGCCCAATATTTCAAAAATCGCTTTTTGGGATGTAGATTTTGAAGAAATAGACTTTGAAACAAATAGCTTGTTTGTAATGGACAAGGTTTTTAACTATGGAATTTGGTCTGATATACTTGAGACCTTGAGATTTTATGGTATCGAAAGAATAAAAAAAGAAATCGTTCAAGCTCCTTATTTCAAAAATACGACACTTTCTTTTTTATGTACTATTCTGAATTTGACAGAACAAGATTTTGTTTCATACCAACGTAGGCAACTACGGAAACCTATCTGGAATCATTAATCTCATGCTTTATAAAAATACTGTAAGACCAGAAACTTATGAACTGCTTAAAAAACTTATGCAGATTCCAGAGCTATCAGCGTTTGTTTTGGTCGGAGGAACTAATCTATCTTTAAGATTTGGGCATCGAATTTCAATAGATTTAGACCTTTTTACAAATTTACCTTTTGAAAGAGACGAAGTATCAAAAAGTATTATAGGCGCTTTACCGAATACTATTAAAATTGATGAAAGAAAGCAAACTATTTGGATGAATATTGATGGAGTAAAAGTAGATATAATTCTACATGAGTATCCCTATCTTAGACCAATTGAGCATATTGACGGAATCAGATTCATGTCTATAGAGGATATAATTCCAATGAAATTGGAAGCAATGGCAACAAGAGGCGTAAAAAAGGATTTTTGGGATTTAGCAGAGTTACTTGACCATTATAGTTTACAACAAATGACTGAATTTTACTGTGCTAAATATCCTAATAGTGATATTGGTCATGTAATATTATCTATGACTTATTTCGTTGATGCTGAGATACAAAAAAATGACCCCGAAGGTTTAAAGGATGTAACATGGGAACAGGTGAAAAAGAAAATGAAGACCACGGTCGAATCATACGTTAAACAGCAGATGTAAAATATTAGCTATTCGTATTCAATGAAAGAAAGTTAATCAAATATGTAAGTCGTCCCTATGATGGATGATTTCTGTGAATTTCTATATAAAAAATGCAAAAATTAGGTTTACTTGGTGGCGGACAGTTAGGCAAAATGCTTCTTCAGGCTGCTATTGATTTAGATATTTATGTTAAAGTACTTGACCCTGATTCGGATGCTCCTTGTGCTAAAATTGCTCCTGAATTTATGGTCGGTTCGTTTCTTGATTTTGAAACTGTCTATCAGTTCGGGCAGGATTGTGATGTGATTACCATTGAAATTGAGAATGTTAATTTAGAAGCTCTGAAAAAACTACAAACCGAAGGAAAGAAAGTATTTCCGCAACCAGAGGTTTTAGAAATTATTCAAGACAAACGTATCCAAAAACAATTTTACAAGGATAACAATCTACCTACCTCAGATTTTATTCTCACAAACAATCTATCTGATATTCAGGCAAATACAGATTTTCTCCCTGCTTTTAATAAACTCGGAAAAGGTGGTTATGACGGTAGAGGTGTACAGAAACTTTCCTCGGCAAATGACCTGCATTTGGCATTTACTGAACCCAGTTTATTAGAAAAAGCCATAGATTTTGAGAAAGAATTAGCCGTTATTGTTGCCAGAAATGAACATGGCGATATGAAAACTTTCCCGACGGTTGAGTGTGTTTTTCATCCTGTTCATAACTTGGTTGAATACCTTTTTGCCCCTGCTGAGGTTTCAATAAAAATTCATGAGAAAGCGAAGCAAATTGCTATCGAAACGGCTGAAAAATTAGGAATTGTGGGACTTTTGGCGGTTGAAATGTTCTTGACTAAAGACGGTCAGATACTGATTAACGAAGTCGCTCCTCGTACACACAATAGCGGGCATCACACAATTCGGGCAAACCATACCTCTCAGTTTGAACAACATTTACGGGCAGTTTTGGGGCTACCACTTGGTGATACTACTGCCCATAGCAAAGCTGCAATGGCTAATCTTTTGGGCGAAGACGGTTACACTGGAAACGCCAAATATGTAGGCATGGAGGCTGTATTGGCACTTTCTGGAGTTTATCCTTTTCTTTACGGGAAAAAAATAACCAAGCCCTTCCGCAAAATGGGGCATATCACGGTGGTGGACGAAAACCTTGATTCTTTAAGAGAAAAAGTAAAATTTGTACAAGAGAATTTGAAGGTGATAAGTAATGAGTTGAAGTAACCTGTAACAATTTAACATAGAGGTTTAGAGAATTAGAGTTAATGTTTTGCCTTTTCTCTAATCCTCTAAGTTTCAATTGGGCGAAATCTTAGTTTAATTTCGTTATAACTCATTTTTTTACCTGTTACTTAGTTGAAAAACATACAGAAACTCTAATCACAAAAAATAAAATAATCATGCCAGATCTTAGCAAAAGAAGTATAGAAGAAGAGCTAATTGATGATTTGAACCTTAGTAATGAGGCACTTGAACAAAATCTTGTCGAATTGGCGAGAATCAATCGCTGGTTGGGTGGAAACAACGTGACCATTTCTGGACTAAAACAACTACTTGCACAAGATTGGTTTGGGGCTCATTTCATACCAAAAGTTGCAGATATTGGTTGTGGTGGTGGCGATATGCTAAAATTGATGGCTGAGTACGCTCGTTCGGCTAATAAAAGAATCAATTTTGTTGGTATTGATGCCAACGAATTCATCATTGATTATGCCAAAAAAAATACGGCTGATTTCCCAAATATTACTTATTTAAAAGAAAATATTCTCTCGGAATCTTTCCAGAAAAAACACTACGATGCCTTCGTCATGACGTTGTTTTGTCATCATTTTGAAGACGATGATTTGATTGATTTCTTGGCAAATTGTAAATTACAAACTACTTACGGACTCGTGATTAATGACCTTCATCGTCATTGGTTTGCGTATCATGCCATTGCTTGGTTGACCAAATTATTCTCGAAATCTTATTTGGTAAAAAATGATGCTAAACTCTCGGTTTGGCGTGCCTTCTCAAGAAAAGATTTGGAACATATTCTCAAGAAAGCAGGTTTTAAATATTATACTATCAAATGGAAATGGGCGTTTCGATGGGAAGTTGTTTGTTACAAAAGAAAGCCCAGTTTTTGGCCCGAAGAAGTAGTAGTAACAAGACCTTTCAGACCGCAAAAACTTTAATAATGAACTTAAAAATGTCCTTAGTTTCAATACTTTTTTTGAACTTCTTTACAAGTTGTTTTAATTCAAATGCTCCGACTTCTGAGGCTAAACCTGTAAGTCATGAAATTTGGGACGGACTCCTGAAAAAGTACGTAAACCCCAAAGGATTAGTCAATTACAAGGCTTTCCAGAAAGATTCTCTCAGTTTAAATACCTATTTGGACTTACTTTCTAAGAATGCCCCCAATGAAAAAACTTGGACAAAAGACCAGCAACTCGCTTACTGGATTAATGCCTATAATGCCTACACGATTCAGTTGATTCTGAGACACTATCCCTTGAAAAGTATCAAAGACATTGTGAAAATCAATATCGTTTATATCAACTCGCCCTGGGACATCAAATTCATCACTATTGCTGGAAAAAAGTTTGATTTGAATGATTTAGAAAACGGAATCATTCGTAAAAAATTCGATGAGCCACGGATTCATTTCGCTTTAGTTTGTGCCGCAATTTCTTGCCCTACGCTACGGAATGAGGCTTTTACAGGAGAAAAACTGAATGAACAACTGACTGCCCAAGCCAAGGATTTTATTAATGACAAATCAAAAAATCAGGTCAATTCCAACAAGGCTTCATTGTCCAGCATCTTCAATTGGTACGCTGGAGATTTCACAAAAAAAATGTCTCTTCAAGAATTTATCAGTCAATATTCTACTCAAAAAATCAG
>JAAFJL010000205.1 GCA_013298865.1 Cytophagales bacterium
TCGCCTATATTTTCTCCAATTAATTCTACGGCTTTTCGGAGTAAAACTTCACGTTCTCCCAAATTTGAACCCAACGAAAGACAAACTTTTGATAGCATTTTCGTTATTCGATTTTCGTTATTCGATTTTCGTTATTCGATGTCCGATTTGTGTCATTGCCCTCATATTTACTATTCCAAGCATTACATTTATAAAGGTCTTCGTCTTCGATTGGTTCAAGGGAATAAAACTTGATTTCAAGAAATTTTGTCATTGGTTTAATCACCAAAAAAGTTTTGTTTTTCACGAACACCACACAGTTTTTAGTAGCACTCACGGCAACATTATCCCAAGTTGATACTTTCTGTAAGAGTTCATCAAAAATCAAAAGAATTTCATCCGATTTATCCGCAAAAAGGTCATCTATTGAAACCTCTGCACAATAATGCCAAGCATTTATATTTCTTAATTGCCTGTTGCATTTGGGACAAATAGTGATTTCTTTCTTCACGTTTATTTCATTTTTTGAGCGATTGATGTAAGGCAATTCTATTTCCTTCACTATCTTCAAATTCTGTCACAAAACCTAAGTCTCCGTTCGAGGTTTTGGGATATAATATTTTTCCACCGTTTTCGGTTACTAATTTTAAGGTATTGTCAATGTTTTCACTATTGAAATAAATCACAACACCATCTTTGGTAGGTTTGTAAATTTCGCCTTTTGCCAAAGCACCTGAAATACCTCTGGTATTATCAGAAAATGGGAACAGAGCCATTTCGTTTTTATCAATTACGTCTTTTTCAAAAGTAAAGCCGAAAACAGAAGAGTAGAATTTTGTAGCTCTGTCAATGTTAGTTACAGGGATTTCAAAATAAACAACGGGGTTAAGCGTTTTTTTCATACTTAATGATTGAGTTTTTCCTTCAATAGTATCGGTTTGAGTTTGCGTATTATTCTTCGTATCTTGTCCACAAGCAAAAACTAAAATGCTCAGAACAGCAATAATACATCGACAATATTTTATCCTAATCATGTCCTTACTTTTTCTTAATAAATCCCTTCCAAGCCAATAAATACTTGATAGCCAATGATTTATGCTCTCCCCAAGTATTTGAAATGTCAATCATTTGAGTTTTTAATTTCACATTTGGATTTAATCCGTACAACTTAACTATGATTTCTTTCAAATGAAAATCATCGAATGGAAACACATTTGGACGTTCCAACGTATAAAGCAAAATCATGTCAATTGTCCATTTGCCAATGCCTTTGATGGAGGATAATTTTTGGGCAATTTCCTCATCTTTTAACTCCTGCCAGTCGATTCTGTTCGTCGCACGATTGTTTTCGTTGAAAAAATCAATCGTTCTCTCAATAGTTTCATATTTTGTCATTGAAAAATTGGTATTTTGAAATGCCTTTTCTTCAAACTGAGCAAAATTTTCAGGCGTAAGAATTTCCAAAGATGCCGCATTCAGCATTTTCTGGAATATCTTTTTGGTACTTCGATAATGAATTTGTTGTTCCAAAATACAAGACATTAAATCGTGAAAAACGTTGTCGGTGCTTTGGATTTGGGGTTCTGGGATGCTTTGAATGATGTTTTTAAGGACACTATCCCTTTCCAAAATTTGTTTTATTTTTAGATTATCTACCATCATTTTATTGCTTCTACCATCCACATTAAAGTATAGGCGGTTGGAATATAATTCTTTGAGTTTCTCAACTTCCCAAAACCTAACTCCGAACGATTACAAACTTCCCAATCTACCGCCATCTACTGGCAAATTTATGCCGTTGATGTACGCTGCGGCTGGTGTGCAAAGAAATGCTGCGGCTGCTCCGAATTCATGGGCTTCTCCAAAACGACCTGCTGGAATATCTGATTGTAAAACTTGCTCCATTTGTTCAGTAGAAACACCTGAATTCTTGGCTCTTGTGCCTACAACAGCATCCAAACGAGCAGTTTTTGTATAGCCTGGGAGTACGTTATTGACAGTAATTCCGAACCCTCCTAATTCATTTGCCAAGGTTTTTCCCCAAGCTGCGACCGCTCCACGAATGGTATTAGACACGCCCAAACCTGTAATGGGTTGTTTCACGGAAGTAGAAATAATATTGATAATTCGTCCAAAACCTGCGGATTTCATGCCACCTACGCAAGCCTGCACCAAGATATGATTGCAGAGTAAATGGTTGGAAAAAGTTTGGGTAAAATCCTCCAAATTGGCATCTATAATAGCTCCTCCTGCTGGTCCACCAGTATTATTGATTAAAATATGCACTGTCGGATTAGCCACTAAATGTTGATTAATGCCAGATTTTACACTCTCTGGATTTGAGAAATCTGCTACGAAATATCCATGTTTTTGTCCTGAAGAAGTATCTAAGGTTTTCAGTGTTTCTTGTAAAGACGCTTCGTTGCGGGCTACTAATGTCACGTTTGCCCCCAAAAGAGCCAATTCTACGGCAGTCGCACGTCCAAGTCCCTGTGTGCTACCACATACGACAGCATTTTTGTCTGTTAAATTTAGATTCATTGTTGTTAATGATTTAATTTTGGTAAAAATACCAAACAATCACTCAAACAAAAATTATGATTGGAATAATCATGGGGAGTATCTCCGACTTGAAAGTAATGCAAGAAGCCGCCGATGTCTGTAAAGAATTTGGGGTTTCCTACGAAATCGACATTGTTTCTGCCCACAGAACACCACTGAAAATGATAGAATACGCAACTTCTGCTCGTGAACGAGGTGTAAAAGTCATCATTGCAGGGGCAGGCGGTGCGGCACATTTGCCTGGGATGGTCGCCAGTGTGACTACCTTACCCGTGATTGGTGTACCTGTAAAATCTTCAAATTCGATAGACGGTTGGGATTCTGTACTTTCTATTTTACAAATGCCTTCGGGTGTACCAGTGGCAACAGTTGCATTAAATGGTGCGAAAAACGCAGGAATTTTAGCCGTTCAGATGTTAGGCATTGAAAATCAAGAAATTGCTACTAAATTGCAAAATTATAAAGCTGAGTTGATACAAAAAGTTGATGCCATGGCAGATGAATTGCATCAGAAGTAATAGAAGTAGTTTAAAAATATCCTTACAAAAATTATGGAAGAGAATCGTAACCCACGTCCCCAAGAACCATCTTCAAATCTCCCAATTGTTACATTGGGGCTATTGACACTCGTTGTATTAGCTTTGTTATACGTAGGCTGGCAGTCGTTGAGTGATGATAAAAAACCAAATAATGACCTTACAACTGTCCGTCCTGATTCAGTTTCGATAACAAGAGTAGGCTCGGAAGTTCCGATTATAAATGATAACGAAGCGACCGACGATACCAAGAAAAAGAACGTAACTGATTCAAAACCAGAAGATTCCAAGAAAAAGAAAGAAGAGGTAAAAGAAGAGAGCACTAACGTAGAAGGCGAAGAGATTTCGCATACTGTACAAGAAGGGGAAACATTCTTTGGTATTGCCAATCGTTACAATCTCAGTAAAGATGCTTTGATAAAAATGAACAAAGACATTGACCCCAACGGAATCAAAGTAGGCGTTACGAAATTGAAAGTGAAGATTCAAACCATTCATACTGTTGGAGCTGGCGATGTGCTGAGAGTTGTTGCTAAAAAATATGGCGTCACGAAACAACTATTAATGCAAGCCAATAAAAAGACCAAAGATTTTACGGAGCGAGGAGAAAAATTAATCATTCCATTAAAGTAACAGAAAAATACATTGAAAAGCCCCTTAGTTTATTGCTGAGGGGCTTTTTTGAATAAATAACTCTAATTTATAAATCACTAAAACATCATCATGAATATCAACAATAAAGTCGTCTGGATTACAGGGGCTTCTTCGGGAATCGGAGAGGCATTGGCTTATCAATTTGCAAAAAGTGGGGCAAAATTAGTCCTCTCTGCTCGGCGTGAAAGCGAACTTCAAAGAGTAGCAAAGGCAACAAATCTCTCAGAAAATGAAGTTTTTGTTTTGCCAATGGATATGTTGGATATGTCTTGTTTTGATGAAAAAGTAAAAGTTGTTTTAGCAAAATTCGGACAGATAGATATTGTTGTTCAAAATGCTGGAATTTCTCAGCGTTCGTATGTGCAAGACACTGATTTTAAAGTATATAGAGATATTTTTGAATTAGACTTCTTTAGCGTAGTTGCTTTCACACAGGCAATTTTGCCTCATTTTTTAGCTCAAAAATCAGGATATTTTGTGGGCATTAGTAGCGTTGCAGGAAAGTTAGGAGTACCATTGCGTAGTGGCTATTGTGCCGCCAAACACGCCATGATTGGTTTTATGGATGCCCTCAGAGCGGAGGTTCACAAAGAAAATGTTTTTGTTACAACTATTTGCCCTGGGTATATCAACACGGCTATTTCTTTAGTGGCAATTGATGGACAAGGAAAAAATTGGGGTAAAATGGACGACAATCAAGCCAAAGGGATGAATGTAAATGCTTGTGCAGAGCAAATTCTGAAAGCAGTCAAAAATAATAAAAATGAAGTATTTGTAGGAGGGTGGTACGAAGGATTAGGAATGTATTTGAAGCGTTTTTTCCCGTCGATTGTTTATAGGATGGTGAGAAAGAAGTAGGAGTGAGTATTAAGTATTATGTATTAAGTCCTAAGTTTTTGCCACAATAGTATCGAGAATTTCGTGGGTTTATTGCAAAACAAAATTTTGTTATTTGCTTTAAATTAAAGGAAAACAGAACTTTATTCGGCGATAAAATCTTAATACTTGATACTTAGGACTTAATACACAACCCTACCAATCTACTTCATGTAATCTATCACCAAATTAGCCATTGATTTCATGCCTAAAACAAAGCCACCTTCGTCGATATAAAAATCTGGCGTATGGTGTGGTGCAGTTTCTGACTCTGGTTTTCCTTTTGGAGCTCCACCCAAAAAGAAGAAGAACCCTGGTACTTTTTCCTGATAAAAAGCAAAATCCTCTGCACCAGTTACTGCTGCCGTGATAGAAACATTTTCCTTACCTGCAACACCTTCCAAAGTCGGAATCATTTTGTCAGTAAGGGCAATATCATTAAAAGTCACGGGACACATATTTTTAATACTCACATCTGCCGTTGCACCTGCACTTTCAGCAATGTTTATCGAAATCTCACGAATTCTTTTTGCAATCATTTCTTGAACTTTCGGATCTAACGTTCGTACTGTTCCGTTCATGTTTACTTCTTCTGGAATAATGTTACTTCTGACACCACCCGTAATTTGTCCGACAGTTACAACTGCGGCAGATTCTGTCAGAGGAGCATTTCTACTAACGATTGTTTGTAATCCCATCACGACCTGAGAAGCCGTCACGATAGGGTCAACACCTTGCCATGGACTTGCTCCATGTGTTTGTTTTCCTTTAATTTTAATTTTGAACCAATCAGAACTTGCCATAGTACCACCTGGACGATAACGAATTTTACCAATTTCCGTCTGAGCATTGATATGTAATCCAAAAATCACATCTACTTTAGGATTCTCCAAGACGCCTTCTTTCACCATCAATGCTGCACCGCCTTCTTCACCTTCTGGTGCACCTTCTTCGGCAGGTTGGAAAATAAATTTTACAGTTCCTTTCAACTCACTTCTAATAGATGCTAAAATTTCAGCCGTACCCATTAAAATCGCTACGTGAGTGTCATGTCCGCAAGCGTGCATGACACCTACGGGTTGTCCGTTATATTCACCAACTGCTTTAGAAACAAAAGGTACATCTACTCTTTCTTTTACAGGCAAACCGTCCATATCAGCCCTGAGGGCAACCACAGGTCCAGGCTTTCCACCTTTTAATATACCAACAACCCCAGTTTTGCCGACACCAGTTTTTACTTCAATACCCAAAGACTTCAAGTGAGCCGCAACCTTTTCAGCAGTTTTGAACTCTCTATTACCAAGTTCTGGATTTTGGTGAAAATCACGACGCCAAGCAACTACCTTCGCTTCAAGGCTTTCGGCTTTTTGATTAATTTTTGCTTTCAAAGCAACGTTTTGGGCAGTAAGTCCCGTAATGCACATAAAGAATGTTAGCAGTAAAAATAAGTATTTCATAATTGGGGGATTTTATATCAATATTAAAAGAATTTAAAGCTAATCCGAAAAAAGACATTCACCAAATTTTATTTTACGTATTAAGTATTAGTAAAAATTTTCTATTGCAATTAAAAACAAAGTAATAGAAATCATTGTTTTAAAATTATAAAATTGTTAAAAAGTGTTAATTTTGTATTCTAAAAACTAACCCACTCAAAATTCCTACAATCGTTGGTACAGGGGGGATTCATTAACTACTCAATAAAAAAACAAACTAAAACAAAAAAAATCATGAACAGAAAACTACTCATGAGCTTATTTTTGATGTTCAGCCTTGTGGTACAAGTGTTGGCACAAGATAGGGTCGTTACAGGAAAAGTTACTTCGGGAGAAGATGGATCTGCATTGCCAGGGGTAACGGTGTCGGTGAAAGGAACCTCAAAAGGTTCAACTTCAATTGCAGATGGAACATACAAAATTAGTGTTCCTAATCAGGCGGTATTAGTATTCAGTTTTGTGGGTTTCTCGAAACAAGAAGTTTCAGTAGGCTCAAGAACACAAATTAATGTAGAGATGAAATCAGACGTGTCTGATTTGGAAGAAGTAGTAGTTATTGGTTACGGTACAGCCAAGAAACAGAATTTGACATCTTCGCAAGCAAATGTAAGTGGAAAATCTATTGAAAACCGCCCAGCAGGTTTATCAACAGACAACTTGTTACAAGGGAAAGCAGCGGGTGTTCAAGTATCGTCTTTGAATGGTCGCCCAAACAGTTCTGCGTTTATTCGTATTCGTGGAGAAGGAACTCTTACGGCGGGTGCTCAACCATTAATCGTAATTGATGGTGTTCCAGTAGGTAACAGTGAAGGAGCAGCAGGAGCTAATAACGTTAATATTTTGAATACCATCAACCCAAATGATATTGAAGATATTCAAGTTTTGAAAGATGCGTCTTCTGCTTCTATCTATGGTTCACGTGGAGCAAATGGTGTGTTATTGATTACAACAAAGCAAGGCAAGAAAGGTCTTCCTAAAATTACTTATGGTTTTCAGACGGGTTATTCTGAAAGAACGCCAGATAATTTTAAGTTGATGACTTTGGAAGAAAAGTTACAATATGAAAAAGATTTAGGTTTTGCCAATGACTATATCGGAACGTATATGGACGATAAAGGTTATGCGGACATTGCTGATGTACCACAGGCAGAGCTAACTAAGTTATGGGGAGACTTGAAAAAAAGTGAAACAGACTGGAGCAAAACTTTAATAAGAAGAGCTCAATTAACGACTCACCGTATTGGTATTAGTGGAGCAACAGATGCTTTCAGTTATAATTTCTCTGCACAAAATGCTAACGCAGAAGGTTTAGCTAAAGGATCAGATTCTTACGTGAAAGCCGTACGCCTTAATACTGAATACCGTGGGGCAAAATGGATTAAGACTGGTTTAAATATTCAGTTTGCTAATTTTAAGACGAACGAATTGCGTGATCGTTTCAATGTGCAGAATCCTTTTTATGCAATCTATACATATAATCCTTATGAGCCTGAGCGTAATGCAGATGGAAGTTTTAATTTAACACACCAAGGATTTAGTATCTCTGAAGCAATTGAGAATAATACAGAAGTTATTAAGGCAAACGGAGGAAGTGGTAGTGCTTTTGTAGCTGTAACACCTGTGAAAGATATTGAGTTACGCTCGCAAATTGGGGCATTTTTCGGTGCAACAACTCGTGAGTATTTCTTGAAACCAAACTCAATTCTTGATCAATACGTAGGAGACCCGAATGCAAGAGGTTCAAAAACTGATAATGGTTCATTGAATTTTAACTATGTATTCACTAATACGGTAACTTATACAAAGTCTATCAATAATACTCATAATTTCAAAGGTTTGGGTGGTATTGAATTTACAAAAGATCAAGCAAGTACTTACGCAATTACAAGTAAAGGTTTTCCTTCTGACAAGGTAAATACACAAGATAATGCTTCAACGCCAGTGTCTGCGACAACTTTCAAGGCTGACTGGGCATTATATTCATTATTTGGTCGTATGAATTATGACTACAACCAAACATATTTTATGGATATGTCTATTCGTAGAGATGGTTCGTCACGTTTTGGTCTTAATAATCGTTACGGAGTATTTGGTGCGATAAGTGGTGGTGTTCACTTAGAGAAATTATCATTCATGCAAGATTTAACGTGGTTAAGTAGCTTGAAAATCAGAGCAAGTTATGGTACAGCAGGAAACGATCGTATCGGTAACTATACTTCGTTAGGTTTGTTGCGTTATAATAGCTACGGTTTAACATCTGCTACATTCCCATCACAAGTTCCGAATTCAGACTTAACTTGGGAGAAACAAGAATCAACAGATATTGGAGTTGACTTTGCTATCTTGAAAAATCGTATCTCTGGTACAGTTGATTTTTACAACAAAGAAAGTTCATCATTGTTATTTGACCGTCCATTGTCAAGAACTACTGGTTTCCAGACAAGAACAGAAAATATTGGTGCAGTAAAGAACTCAGGTATTGAAATGGCATTGAGTTATAAAGTAATTCAAACAAAAGACTTCACTTTTG
>JAAFJL010000206.1 GCA_013298865.1 Cytophagales bacterium
ATAAAATTTTCAAGGAAAACATTGAGGCAGTCATACCCAGTTTGATGCAAAATATATTGGGTATCAATGCAGTTTTGTCAGAAGAACTACCCGATGATATTCAACATACAAAGGAAAGAAAACCAGATGTTTTAAAGAAAATAACAGATATTCAAGGAGATACATTTGTATTACAAATTGAATTTCAAGTTGTTGATGAACCCAAAATGGTTTATCGAATGGCTGAATATCATGTGATGTTATCACGTAAATATGAATTATCAGTCAAGCAATTTGTTATTTTTATTGGCTCAAATACAGCCAAAATGCCCACTCAAATTGATAGTGAGTTAATGCAGTATCGGTTTCCTCTCGTTTCGTTCTCAGAAATAGACTATCTTATCTTCTTGAAATCATCACAGCCAGAAGAAATTATTTTAGGTATTTTGGCGGATTTCAAGCAGGAAACCCCAGAAAATGCCATAAAACATATCATTGAGCGAATTGAAGAAACTACGGAGAGTGATTTGTCGTTAAAAAGATACTTCAACCAGTTGCGAGTATTGGCACAATTACGTAATTTAGAACTAAAATTTAAAGATGCTATGGAAAGTATTGCAAAATATATTAATGAAGAGCGTGATGTTCTCTATCTAAGAGGAAAAGACAAAGCCTATCTTGAAAAAGATGAAATATTTGTTAAAAACTTACTTGAAGAAAGTGATTTTTCAACGGATAAAATTTCACGACTTGCCTGTGTATCTGTTGAATTTGTGAAATCCATAAAACAGAAACTCGCTTCGAGTAAATAATCAAGAGAATGTATAAAACCAAAAAAGCCAAGTTCAGCTGTTTTTCATAGCTAAACTTGGCTTTTTTAGTTTTCCAATAAAAATATCTTACGGATACATGATTGCCACCGCAGCTTTGTCTTTAGCAGAAAGTCCTGTTCTTTGTACTGTGAAAGTTGAACCATCTTTTTTCACAATTGTTGGAAGTCCGTTGCTCGAAAACGCATTTGAGGCGTACATCATGATTGAACCAAAATCCAAACCTCCACTGGTTTCGTTACCGTCTGCACCCTGAGCCACATAAGTTTGGAAATTGTTTGAAAGCCCAGACTGAATATTGGCAAAATTGATAGTCACATAAGTATCTCTGTCTTTGCGAGTTTGCTCGTGCCATAAACCTACTGCATGACCAATTTCGTGAATCGTATTTCCAGTTGAACAGCCAGCAGCCAAGTTAATAAATTGCTGTCCACCTACTTTTCCTACACTCGAAGAACACCCCGAACCAGTTTGGAAAGTGATATAATTTGCCTGATTGGTGCGTAGCACAAATTGAAGTGAAGTATTAGTTCTCCAATGATTAATCGCATCGGTCACTCTCGCCTGATTTGCCAAACCTGGGTCGATTTTGTAATAAACAGTTTTGCCTGTCCAACGGCTCGAAGCAGCCGTTCTGTATGTGCCTTCGGTTCTTAGTCCATTGTCAATTTGGGAAGGAGCGATGATAATGTCACCATCTAAAATTTTGTCACCATTGATTTCTTGAAAAGCAACGTTTTGTCCTAAGAAATTGGCATTTTCCCAAGCTCCAACTTGATTTGGATATGCTTCTTCTACTTTGAATTCATCTGAAACAGTAGGAGAAACCTCTTTAACGCCATCAATTTGACAAGAAGTTAACAGGAGAGTAGCCGCAACTATTGCATAGCCACTACGGAGTAATAATTTTTTCATGTTATTGAGTATTGTTTTTGTTGAATTACAAATGTAGGAAATTTTATTAAAAATCAAACAAAGGGGGAATATTTATTTTGAATGGGATATTAACCGTTTTGATTATTAGAAATAAAAACCTGTGTCATAAATTAAAATTTATAGTCCAATTTCCTTTATTTCTGTAACTTTATAGAACATAAAAACTTGAACATAAAACAATGAATTATAGAAAATTAGGAAAAACAGGGTTTGATATTTCAGAAATCAGCCTTGGTACTTGGCAAGTTGGGGGTAAATGGGGCGATGATTTTAGCCATAAAACGGCAGAACAAATTTTGCATTCTGCGGTGGATTCAGGCATTAATTTTATTGATACTGCCGATGTTTACGGCGGAGGAGAAAGTGAAAAAGCCGTTGGTCGGTTTGTAAAAAATCGGTCTGAGCGAATTTACGTAGCAACAAAATGTGGTCGTATGCTCAATCCGCATACAAATCAGGCTTATCAACCTGCAGTTTTACGGAAATTTGTGGAAGATAGCCTCACCAATATGGGACTCGAAACACTGGATTTGATTCAGTTGCACTGCCCACCAACGGAGGTTTACTATCGTCCAGAAATTTTTGAATTATTCGATAGACTGAAAGACGAAGGTAAGATTTTGAACCTTGGAATTAGTGTTGAAAAAGTAGAAGAAGCCCTGAAAGGTATTGAATATGAGAATGTTACCTCTGTTCAAATTATTTTTAATGTCTTTCGTCAACGTCCTTCTGAGTTATTTTTTGAACAAGCCAAAAAGAAAAATGTGGGCATAATTGTACGTGTACCTTTGGCAAGCGGGTTGCTGACTGGTACATTTTCTAAGGATTCAACTTTCACATCAGGCGACCATCGGAATTTTAATAGAAATGGCGAAATGTTCGATAAAGGCGAAACCTTCTCTGGTATTGATTACGAAACTGGACTTGCAGCGGTGGATGAATTGAAGGCTGTTTTTCCAGAAAATACCAATTTAGCCCCCATGGCTTTGCGTTGGATTTTACAGCACAAAGCCGTAAGTACAATTATTCCTGGGGCATCAAAACCAGCACAAGTTTTGGCAAATATTGAAGCATTGAACTTCCCAGATTTGAATGAAAATCAATTTGATAAAATCTATGACATTTATGATAAGTATGTCAAAAAATCTGTGCATCAGTTGTGGTGATTTCTGGGCAAGTATTTGCCCAAAATAACGCTAACCAATGCTGTAAAAAAGGCTTAACATCAACATAAAAACCATGAAAAAAATACTACTAATTTTCCTCACAAACTTTCTGATTTTTACCTCGTCTGCACAACAACTTACGGTTGAACAGATAATGCAAGACCCCAAAATTACGGTTGGGGCATTGCCGTCTAATATTACTTGGTCAGAAGATTCAAAAACGATTTATTTCAACTGGAATCCAGACAAAAACAAGGCTGATTCGCTCTATGGGGCATCTTTTGTTGATAAAAAGACATTCAAAGTTTCTCCACAAGTTCGTAGAACATTGCCCTCTCAGGGCAATTATTCTACGGATTTCTCTAAAAAAGTGTATAGTAAAAACGGAGATTTGTTCTTGATGGAATGCCGTTCGATGGTCGTTCGACAGCTTACAAATACCATAGAATCAGAATCGAATCCGAGCTTTAATAGCAAAAATGACAAAATCATTTTTACCAAAGGAAACAACCTTTTTAGCTTCACAATTAACACTGGGGAAATCAATCAACTGACTAATTTTCAGACTGGTACAAAGAAACCAGAGCCAAAATTGAATGACCAAGACAAATGGCAAAAACAAGACCAGTTGAGTCTTTTTGAAATTTTGAAAGAACGTTCTGATAAGAAAAAAGAAGGTGATAAAATCCAGAAAGCAGATTTGCCAAAACGTGCCAAAGAGATTTTTTTAGAAGACAAAGCTCCTGATGCTCAGTCACTTAGCCCTGATGAAAATTTTATAACTTATCGTTTAGTAAAATCGGCTACTGGAGCAAAATCTACGATTGTTCCCAGTTATGTTACCGAATCTGGTTTTACAGAAGATTTGCCTGCTCGTACCAAAGTTGGGTCGCCCCAAACTGCTTTTGAGTTTTGGGTTTATGACATCAAAAAAGATACCTCGCTACAAGTTTCAACCAAAGAGATTGAAGGAATTTATGATGAACCTGATTTCCTGAAAGATTATGTCAAGAAAAATCCAGTTGCCAAAAAAGATACCGCAAAGAAAAAACCCGAAGCCAGAAAGGTGATTTTTAGCAATCCCGTTTGGTCAGAAGATGGGAAGTATTGTGTAGTCGTAGTCAGGAGTCAAGACAACAAAGACCGTTGGATTATGCGTTTAGATGTAGAAACCAAAAAGTTGCAACTCATTGACCGTCAGAGAGATGAGGCTTGGATTGGTGGACCTGGTATTGGATTTTTTGGCTCTACTGGCGTACTTGGTTTCTTGGCAGATAATCAAACGATTTACTTTCAGTCGGAAGCTGACGGCTATTCTCATCTTTATACTTTTAATCTTGCGACCAATACCAAAAAGCAATTGACCCAAGGAAAATTTGAAGTTCAGTCGGTGCAGTTATCAAGAAATAAGCAAAATTTTTACCTCACTACCAACGAAGTTCACCCTGGCGAACAACATTTTTACCGAATGTCAGTAACAGGCGGCGAACGGCAGAAATTGACTAAAATGGTCGGGGGAAATCAAGTGGTGCTTTCGCCAGATGAAAGTAAGTTAGCGTTTTTGTATTCTACTTCAAATCGTCCGTGGGAGGTTTTTTTACAAGAAAATACTACAACTGCAAAAGCAACGCAAGTAACTGATTCACAGAGTGATATGTTTAAAAAATATGCTTGGAGAGAACCCAAAATTGTTACTTTCAAAGCAGAAGATGGTGCAGAAGTTTACGCCCGTATGTACGAAGCTAATGGAGAAAAAGGGAAGAAACCAGCCATAATTTTTGTCCACGGTGCGGGCTATTTACAGAATGTGCATAAATGGTGGAGTTCGTATTTTAGAGAGTATATGTTTCATAACCTTTTGGTTGAAAATGGCTATACCGTTTTGGATATTGACTATCGGGCATCGGCGGGTTACGGGCGAGATTGGCGTACTGGAATTTATAGATTTATGGGCGGCAAAGACCTTTCTGATAATGTGGATGGTGCAAAGTATCTTGTTGAAAATCAGGGAGTTAATACTAAAAAAATAGGACTTTATGGTGGTTCTTATGGTGGCTTTATTACTTTAATGGCAATGTTTACAAAGCCTAATATATTTGCCTCAGGGGCAGCTTTACGCCCCGTGACAGATTGGGCAGCCTACAATCATGGTTACACGGCAAATATTTTGAATGAACCGCAGACGGATTCGTTGGCTTATCGAAAAAGTTCGCCGATTTACCATGCCGAAGGCTTGAAGGGAGACTTATTGATTTGTCATGGAATGGTGGACGTAAATGTGCATTACCAAGATGCTGTCCGACTGTCGCAGCGATTAATTGAACTGAAAAAAGACAATTGGGAATTGGCTTCTTACCCAATGGAAGACCACGGTTTTGTAGAACCAAGCTCTTGGACAGACGAATACAAACGGATTTTTAAATTGTTTGAGAGGACTTTGAAGAAGTGATTTTTATTTATAAGTATCTGATAATCAAATCCATAAGATTTAAAAAATCTTATGGATTTGATATTTCATCAGTAAATACCCTACTTTTCCTCCTGATACAAAACTGTCAAAACGGTTTGTCCAACCGCTTTCATTGTTCCTTTGTCAATGATAGACATATTGTCTTGGTGAGTATGATGATACTTTCCAAAACCATCAGCATCGTTCGGATGAAATTCTAAAATATCAATCATTTGAATTTTTGCTATCTCATTTACCGCAACGTGGTCATCGGTAATACCACCACCTTGTTCTTGAATAAAGACTTTTTCATAGCCCAAACGACTCGCAATATCCCAAACATTTCTTACAATCATTGGGGCAAATTCCATAGAACGACCTTCATACGGGAAAGTAGCCCCTCTTGCTCCAACCATATCGAACAAAATACCATAATATGCTGTATAGTTAGGTTTGTGCTTGTTTTTTGCCCAATACTGAGAACCCAAACACCAAGAGTTTTCACCAGATTTTCCTTTAAAATCATGGGGTTCTCCTGTGTCTTCGGCATCAAAGAAAATAATATCCACACCAACATTTGGTTTCACTTTTGCTTCTTGAATTACCCTCGCAATTTCCAACAAAACACCTACGCCACTACCGCCATCGCTGGCTGCATCAATGGGTGTGTTGGTATTAACAGAATCTTTGTCGGCAATGGCACGGGCATCCCAGTGAGCCGCCAAAAGGATTCTTTTTGTGGCACTTGGATTAATTGCACCAATGATATTTTGGGCTTGCAGTTTCTTACCGTCGTAGGTAGTTGCTACAAAATCTTGGGTGGTTACTTCACAGCCAAATTGCTTCAATTTCGCTGCCATCCAAGCGGCACAGGCTTTGTGGGCTTTGGTATTAGGAACTCTCGGACCGAACTTCACCTGCGTATCCACATACACATAAGCCGAATCTGGATTGAAATTTGGAGCAGGTTTAAGCGGCTCATCTGTCTGATTATCAGATTGTTGTGTTTTGTCTGAACAAGATTTAAAATAAACAGCCACTCCCGACAAAACGAAAATGGCTAAAAGAAAAATAGCGATTTTTTGTGTTTTCATGTTTGTATTAAGCTATGAGTTTTGAGCTATCAGCCATGAGCTTTTTTTAATGCAACCAACTTTTTTCACTTCAAAAACAAGCCTGAAATTTCTTCTAATCCCAAAATCCGCATGGTGGTTTCACCGCTTGGCGTGTAGTTCGGGTTAGACGACGCAAAGAGTTGTTCTACTAAATTATTGATTTCTAATGTTGCCAATTTATGATTTCCGAAACGCCCAGCCGACCGCCTTGCCATGGAACGAGCAATATTTTCAGTTTTATCTAAATGCAAATGGGCTTCGTTGTATTTGAATTGCTCCAAAAGTCCTTCTATCAACTGCTGTTCGTTTTCATCAGGGCAGTCGGTCGGGATGCCATTCACGATGAACTCGTCGTGTCCGATTACACTCAGGACAAAGCCCAAATTCCGAATTTCGTCTTGAATTTCCAGTACTAAATGAAAATCTGCCAGCGTCAATTTTACGGTTTTCGGAAACAACAAAGTTTGCGAAGCCCCATTGCGTTTTTGGAGATGCTGGAGGTATTTTTCAAACAAAATTCGTTCATAAGCGGCACGTTGGTCAATCAATAACATTCCTGATTTTATCTGAGCAACAATGTACCGATTATGAATCTGAAATGCCCCAGAATCGCTATCAGAATAGCCAATTTGAGGTTTTTGTACTGGAAATTGATTCGCCCGACTCTGAACGGTCATTGGTTGTTCTACTGAAAAATCATTCCCAAAATCAAATCTCGACTGACTTTCGTCTTTTCTTTCAAAGGCATCAACAGAACGTTCTAAACCCTCATATAATTGTGACCAATTGCTCAGATTGGATTTTTCTCTTGGCGAAACTTCGGGTTTTGGATAATCCCTTGTTTCTTGGGAAGTTCCAGAACTTTGCGTTGAAAAAGGAGAATTATTGAACTGAAAAAAGTTATTGGTAAAATTAATATCTGTCTCAAAATCCAGTGAAGGCGTAAGATTATGTTGGCTCATTGCCCGCCGAACCGCCGCCTGCATAATGGCATAAACTGTCCGTTCATCATCAAATTTGATTTCGGTTTTTGTCGGATGCACATTTATGTCAATATGAATCGGGTCAATTTCAATAAAAAGAACATAAAAAGGGTGCGTTCCGTCTGGAATCAATCCCTCAAAAGCAGTCATCACAGCATGATTGAGATAACTATTTTTAATGAAACGATTATTAGCAAAAAAGAACTGTTCTCCTCTGGTTTTTTTCGCAAATTCTGGTTTGCCCACATAGCCATGCACACTCACGAAGGGCGTTTCTTCCTGACAAGATGCTAATTGTTCACGATAATTTTTTCCGAACAAATCTACAATTCTTCGTGATAATTTTCCTCCTTGAAGATTATAAATTTCAGTTTCGTTATGATGCAGCGTAAACGTAATTTCTGAATTTGCCAAAGCCACTCGCTGAAACTCATCAATGATGTGTCTCATCTCTACTGGATTGGATTTCAGGAAGTTACGTCTTGCAGGAACATTATAAAACAGGTTTTTTACTTGCGTATTTGTGCCAAAAGGTGTTTGCGTAGGCTCTTGGGTTTTCATTTCGGAAGCCTCAATTTTTAGCAAAGTTCCTAATTCATCACCTTCCCGACGAGTACGCATTTCTACCTGAGAAACCGCCGCAATTGATGCCATGGCTTCTCCCCGAAACCCCATCGTTTTGATTTTGAAGAGGTCTTCTGAAGTCCTGATTTTAGAGGTTGCATGGCGTTCAAAACACATTCTGGCATCTGTTTCGGACATTCCGAGTCCATTATCAATGACTTGAATCAGTGTTTTACCTGCTTCTTTTATAATTAAATGAACCGAAGTCGCCTGTGCATCAATTGAATTTTCCAGTAATTCCTTCACCACCGAAGCAGGACGTTGTACGACTTCACCAGCAGCAATTTGGTTGGCAATAGAGTCTGGAAGGAGTTGGATAATATCTAACATTTTTTGGGTATTAATTCAACTACTAAGTTCGTCATTCTCTGTCCTACTGCCAACAAAATTTATTTTTTACTTTGAAAAAATTCATAAATCGCCACGCAACACACAATTAGGTACTCAAATGCCACCAACCAGAGATTCTCTTGTACGGGCGAATTCGTGTAAGCATAATACGAAAAGGCAACCACGCCAGACCA
>JAAFJL010000207.1 GCA_013298865.1 Cytophagales bacterium
AGATGCTGGTAATATGAGATTATCGGAACGTCGTTCAAAAGATGTGAAAGCGGCTTTAGCGAAAAAGGGAATCGTTGCTGACCAAATTACGACTGATGCCAAAGGCGAAACTCAACCAGTGGCTGATAATAGTACGGTGGAAGGTCGCAAGCAAAATCGTCGTGTAACGGTTGTAGTTCAATAGTTTAATTTGGAAATTTGGAAATGAGCTAACTTGAAAATTCTCTGAATCAATGTGGTGTCAAGCGTGGTGTCAGGTTTGAGAAACTGACACCACATAATATTATCAGTAGCTTAAATTTTTAATTTTCCATTTTTAATTTATAATTATTTTTTAAAAAAAATCTTCCTAAAAATATGTTTAATCTTAATCCATGTAATTACGATTTCGCTTGGTGGCAACATTTACTGATGTTGCTCGGAGCGGGCATTTTGGGCTATCTTTTGGGTAACCGAAGTGGCGAAATATCAGACTTAGAAGGTCGCTTGACGGGTATTTCTGGTGACTTAGAGGACTGTCTGAGTAGCAAAAAACAGTCAGCACCAATCGCAACTAAATCTTTTGTAGCAGAAGCCCCAGTAGTTGATACTCCTGTTGCAGCTGCGGTAAGTGCTGTTGTAGCAACTGTTGTAGCAGAAGACCCTAATAAAACCGATGATTTGAAAGTTGTAGAGGGAATCGGTCCAAAAATCGAAGAATTATTCTATAAAGCAGGTATCAAAACTTGGAAAAAATTGTCTGAAACTTCAGTAGATGTAATGCAAAAAATCCTTGATGATGCTGGTCCACGCTACCGTGTACACGACCCAGCAACTTGGGCAGAACAGTCTAAATTAGCTGATGAAGCCAAGTGGGAGCAACTAAAAGCATTGCAAGACGAACTCAATAAAGGTAAAAGGGTGTAGTTTCGATGTTCGGAAACCGATGATTGATGTTCGGATATGTCAATCACTGATTATCAAACTAATTTTAACATTTCAATTCATACAAAAATGGAAAATAATAAACTCATAGCTATCCTCGAAATGCTCCTTCTTACGGGTGCGGCAGCATATATCGGGTACTTGATTTCGAGTTTTTTCTCGAAAGGAAAAGTAGCTGATTTAGAGGCTCAAATAGCAGCAAAACAAAAAGAATTAGCAGATTGTCGTAAATCAAAAGTTGAACTTCCTCCGCCTGCGGCAGCTATGGTTGCTGCGGCTGGTGGTGCTGGCTTGGCTGGTGTAAGTGCCTTAGTAGCAAGTGCGGCAGCAGTAGCAGATGATAAATTCGACGATTTGAAAGTAGTAGAAGGTATTGGTCCTAAGATTGAGCAGTTGCTTTATGCAGCAGGTATCAAAACTTGGAAAAAATTATCAGAAACTTCGCCCGAAGCCATCAGAGCAATTCTTGATGCAGGTGGACCACAGTTCAAATCTTGGAATCCTGGAACTTGGCCTGCACAATCAAAATTAGCGGATGAAGCCAAATGGGAACAACTCAAAAAATGGCAAGACGAGCTTCATGCAGGTAGATAAACTTTAGATTTTGTTGAATAAAAAAATGCCTCTGTCGGATTGATGGAGGCATTTTTTGTAAATTATAGGTCATGAATAAATATTTTTTAAGTAGCATCAACACTCTCAAACTGGATTATAAATCTAAAGAATTTCATACTACTTGGATTTCGTAGATGTTTTAAATCATGAAAACTCATTATTTTTAAATTACACCCATGCCTGATGAATCACGGGGAAGTCTCCAACAACTTTCGACTCTATAAAAGCAAAAAGCAGACAATTTTCATTGCCTGCTTTTTTGATTACTAAAGATTTGATATGATTACAAAGTTCTCTTGACTTCTTTCATTTCGTAACATTCAAATATATCTCCTACTAAAATATCGTGGAATCCTTTGATTGACATACCACATTCGTAGCCAAATTTCACTTCTGCAACATCATCTTTGAAACGTTTCAAGGCATTGATGTCACCTTCATGAACTACCACAAAATCACGAAGTACACGAATTTTATGAGCCCTCTTCACGGTTCCGTCAAGCACATAACAACCTGCAACTGTTCCAATTTTTGAAATCTTGAATACATCTCTGACTTCGATATTTGCAGTAACAACTTCCTCGAAAGTTGGTGCCAACATACCTTGCATTGCTGCCTTGATTTCGTCAATTGCTTGATAGATAATCGAATACGTACGAACTTCGATTTGTTCTGCTTCTGCTAAACGTTTGGCATTTACACTCGGACGAACTTGGAACGCCACAATCACGGCATCGGCAGCCGAAGCCAACAATACGTCTGATTCTGACACCATACCCACACCTTTGTGAATAATTCGTACTTGAACTTCTTCTGTTGAAAGTTTCAATAATGAATCTGATAGGGCTTCTACCGAACCATCCACGTCACCTTTCACGATTACGTTCAATTCTTTGAATGTTCCAATGGCTTTTCTTCTACCAATTTCATCCAATGTGATATGCTTACGAGTACGCAATGATTGCTCACGGATGATTTGCTCACGTTTATTAGCAATTTCACGAGCTTCACGCTCATTTTCCATTGAGTTAATCTTGTCTCCTGCCGAAGGTGCACCACTCAGACCCAATACCTGTACTGGTGTTGATGGACCAGCTTCTTTGAGTTTTTTACCCAAATAATCGGTCATGGCTTTTACACGTCCGTAATGAGCTCCCGCTAACATCATATCTCCTACTTTCAGCGTACCTGCTTGTACCAAAAGTGTAGTTACATAACCACGACCTTTGTCCAATGAGGCTTCAATTACTGTACCTATGGCTTTCTTGTTAGGGTTAGCTTTTAGTTCTAATAATTCTGCTTCGAGCAATACTTTTTCTAATAATTCATCAATACCCATTCCTGATTTTGATGAGATTTCTTGGGTTTGGTATTTACCACCCCATTCTTCCACCAAAATATTACGTTGTGATAATTGTTCACGAACACGTTCAGAATTGGCTCCTGGTTTATCTACTTTCGAGAACGCAAATACAATTGGTACACCAGCATTCATAGCGTGATTAATTGCTTCTTCGGTTTGTGGCATTACGGCATCATCTGCTGCAATCACGATGATTACAACGTCTGTTACTTTTGCACCTCTGGCACGCATGGCAGTAAATGCCTCGTGACCAGGTGTATCCAAGAATGCAATCTTACGACCGTCATCCATCTTTACAGAATATGCTCCGATGTGCTGAGTGATACCTCCTGCTTCACCAGCAGCTACTTTCGCACGGCGGATATAATCCAATAACGATGTCTTACCGTGGTCAACGTGACCCATGATTGTGACAATTGGGGCTCTCGGTAATAAATCTTCTGGGGTATCGGCTACCTCTGCAATACCTGCTTCGATTTCCTCTTCGGCAGAAACAAAGGTTACACCAAATCCAAATTCTTCGGTAATCAAAGCGATTACGTCAGCTTCAAGGCGTTGGTTGATTGAAACGAACATTCCCAAACTCATACAAGTTGAGATGATTTCGTTTACAGAAATATCCATTAAAGAAGCTAATTCACTTGCCGAGATAAACTCTGTTACTTTCAAGATTTTTGCTTCTTCGTCTTCTCTCAATACACGGCGTTCTTCTTGTTCGGCACGGCTTCTGCGTTTTTCACGACGCTTGTCTGCACCAAAGCCCTTAGTTGCCGAGCCTTGCAAACGAGCCATTGTTGCCTTAATCTGATCTTGGATTTGCTTGTCTGAAACATCTCCTTTCTCTTCTTTCTTTACAACTGGTGGCTTTTTCTTATTGTTGCTATTATTATTTGTATTTCCTGTTGTTGCTGGTTTAGCAGCTCCGCCACCAGTAGCACCAGTTTTATTATCATCTTTCTTAGGACGTGGAGCACCTTTTTCGTTACGGATTTCCGCTTCGGTTACTTTTGTTCCTTTGTCGATACGCTTACGTTTCTTCTTATTATTACTATTTTTACCACCTCTCTGTGGTTCAACTGGTAAGGTGATTTTTCCAAGAACTGTAAGACCTTTCAAAGTCTCGCCTTTAGCCTCGATTAATTCAATTTCTGGCTCGTCGTCATCATCAATATCAACCACAACTTTAGGTACTTGTGGTTTTGGTACAAAAGCTGGTCTATTTACCCCATCATTGCGATTCTGGTTATTATTATTACCACCTTGATAACCTCCACCTTGTCCTTGAGGTCGGTTTTGGGTATTTCCACCCTGAGCATTCCCACCTTGTCCTTGATTGTTACGGTTTTGGTTATTGCCACCTTGTCCTTGGTTGTTACGGTTTTGGTTGTTACCGCCCTGATTATTTCCGCCTTGTCCTTGGTTATTTCGGTTTTGGTTATTCCCGCCTTGTCCTTGGTTATTACGGTTTTGGTTGTTACCGCCCTGATTATTTCCGCCCTGACGATTCTGATTATTTCCACCTTGACCTTGATTATTCCCACCTTGATTAGGTCGGTTTTCACGAGGGGGTCTTTCTCTATTATCTGGCTGACGTACTGGAACAGGAGGTGTTACCACTTTCGGAGTTTCAACCACTGCTGGCGGAACTTCTACTTTAGGGGCTTCTACTACTTTTTCAACAACAGGTTCTGGTTTTACTTCTGGCACTACTGCAACAGGTTTTACCACTTCCTCAACTTTAGGTTCTGGTTTTACTTCTTCAACCTTTGGCTCTACTGGTTTCGCAATAGGCTCATTTTTGGCATCGAGGTCTATTTTACCTACAACTTTAAATTCTACTTCTGCCTTAGCACGAATTACCTCTGGCTCAGGTTTTGGTTCGACTTTAGGAGTTTCAACTTTTGGTACAGGTGTTGGTTCTACTTTTGGACTGTCTCTGAAATACAAAGGCATATCATCGTCTGCTTTCTTAGCAGCCGTAATTACTTCATCAACTTTTGGCGAAGGAGTAAATGAACTACCTTCACTCAGAAGGTTATCTGCATTGTACTCTTTTGCCAAAAATTTAAGTTGTTCAAAATTTAACTTGGTATTGGGGTTGTTTTCAACCTTGTGACCTTTGACAGAAAGAAACTGAACGATGGTTGCTGTACCGACGTTAATCTGCTTTGCCACAAGGCTCAATCTCATCATCTTGTCTTCTGCCATGCTTTTTTGTTGGATAATCAAATTTTTTCTTGTTGTAATTTGTGTGATTTTTGCGACTGAGTGTTTTGTGATTTGGATATTGAAATATGGCTTCATGACGAAAATCACTCAATCGCTACATCTCAAATCACAAGTAAATTATCTTATTCAAACTCTGAATGGAGGATATTCATAACTTCCTGAACAGTTTCTTCTTCGAGTTCCGTACGGCGAACGATTTCTTCTGTCGAAAGATTCAGTACTTGCTTGGCAGTATCTAAACCAATCTTGTGAAGTTCCGCCAAAACCCAATCCTCGATTTCGTCTGAGAATTCTGACAAATCAACATCTTCGTCATCTACTTCACTTTGAGGTACGTCACGATAAACGTCCAATTCAAAGCCCACTAACTTTCCTGCTAACTTAATGTTTTGTCCTCCTTTACCAATTGCCAAAGAAACTTGGTCTGGTGTAAGGAATACCGCAATACGTCTTTTTTCTCTGTCCACAGTCATTGAACTTACTTTGGCTGGGCTTAAAGCACGGCTTACTAATAGTTCAAGGTTTTCTGTGTAATTAATTACGTCAATATTTTCATTTTGTAATTCACGTACAATTCCGTGAATACGAGAACCCTTCATACCTACACAAGCACCCACAGGGTCGATACGGTCATCGTAAGATTCTACGGCAACTTTGGCACGCTCGCCTGGTTCACGTACAATTTTACGAATCATGATTTGCCCATCATAAACCTCTGGTATTTCTTGTTCAAATAAACGTTCTAAAAATACTGGAGATGTCCTCGATAAAGTAATCTTGGGTGTACCATTATTCATTTCTACTTTATGAATAACCGCCCTAACGCCATCACCTTTCTTGAAACGATCTTTAGAAATCATTTCAGATTTTGGCAAACTAACTTCATTACCCTCACCGTCGGTCAGGATAAATTCTTTTCCTACAATCTGATATACCTCGCCCGAAACCATTTCTCCCACTAAATCCTTGTATTTGTCATAAAGATTTTCTTTTTCTAAATCTTTAATTTTCTGGATAAGTGTCTGGCGGGCAGTCTGTACAACTCTTCTACCGAAATCTTCTAATTTAATAAGTTCGGCTACTTCTTCCCCGATTTCAAAATCAGGTTCAATCACTTGGGCTTCTGCCAAAGGAATTTTGTCATAATCCCAAATATCTTCTGAATTATCGTCAACAATTTCACGGGTACGCCACATTTCGAGGTCACCACTTTCTGGGTTAATGATAACATCGAAATTTTCGTCTGTACCATATTTTTTACGAATCATTGTGCGAAAAACTTCTTCAAGCACTTTTATCATCGTCGGACGGTCAACATTCTTTTCTTTTGCAAATTCCGCAAATGAATTAATTAACTCTGCACTGTTCATCTGGTCATAAATTTGTATGGGTGAATAAGTTCTGAATCGAATGTGTTAACGTTTTCAATTACAAATTTAAAGTATTTCAATTTTATACGTATTTGTTTTCAAATAATTATAAAACGGTTTGTATTAAATCTTAAACTAAAAACAATAAAAGCTGTTCAAATCCTACCCTTTTCACTCATTATTTGAAGGATATTTGTACTTTGGCTACGCTTATTTCCTCGAAAGGAATCATGATTGCTTCAATTACTTCATCTTTTTTAGGCTTTTTCTTTCGTTCTTCCATCAAGCTAATTCCTGAATCTGTTAGGGCTTCAAGAACTCCTATTTTTTCGGTTTTATCTTTCAGTTCAATCTTCAAAGTCCGTCCAATGTTCTTAGCATATTGCCTTACAAGGGTGAGTGGAAAATCAACGCCTGGCGAAGAAACTTCTAAGTTGAAAGCATCTTTGATGAGGTCTTGTTCCTCTATCTGATGTGCCAATCTTCTACTAATACTGGCACAATCTTCTATCATTATTCCCGTATCAGAATCCAATAGAATTGTGATATTGGTGCGGGTTTTTGTTTGAGTCACCTTTAAATCAACGATGAAAAATTTATCGTCTTCCAGAAAAGGAGTAATTAACTCGATGATTTTTTCTTTAGTCATTATTTAAGAAACAAAAAAGAGGGATTATAGACCCCTCTTCCAATTAATTCGACTGCAAAAATAGTATTTTTCTAATCTAAAAGCAAGTGTTTTCTTGTATTATAATGATTCTTTAACAACTCTGCGAAGATGTTTCATCGAAGGTATCTTACAAGCAATTGCCAAAATTCAACAAAACTCCGTAATTTTACAAAGTCACAGTTATCAATAAACACTTAACAGTTATCATTATAATAGATACCCATTAACAATAAACAGATAACCGTGAACGGTCGGCAGAATAGTAGTAAGCAAGATAATAGTGAAAAAATGATACCTAACAGTTAACAAAAATATAGCTGTTAATTATCATTGTAACTGATACTTGCTAACTGCTAACTGCTAACTGCTAACTGAATAATTGAAAAGATAAATCCGAAATCAAAATGTCTTACGGTCTTTTAAAAGGAAAAAGAGGTATTATCTCAGGTGCTTTAGACGAAAACTCTATTGCATGGAAAGTAGCACAACATGCTAAAGAAGAAGGGGCTATTTTTACCCTAACAAACGCCCCAATTGCTATGCGTATGGGCGAAATCAACAAATTAGCCGAGCAATGTGATGCTAAAATTATCCCTGCGGATGCAACGTCGGTAGAGGATATTGAAAAATTATTTGTTGACTCTATGGAGTTTTTGGGTGGAAAAATCGACTTCGTTTTGCACTCAATCGGGATGAGTACCAATATTCGTAAAGGAAAAGAATACGGTGATTTGAACTACGACTGGTTCATGAAGTCCTTGGATGTTTCGGCTTTGTCTTTGCACAAAATGTTACAAGTTGCCGAAAAATTAGATGCCCTCGAATCACACGGTTCGGTGGTTGCTTTGTCTTACATTGCGGCACAACGTTCGTTTTTGGATTATACAGATATGACTCAGGCAAAAGCAATGTTAGAGTCTATTGCTCGTAGTTATGGATTCCGTTATGGCAAGAAAAACGGAGTTCGGGTAAATACTGTTTCGCAGTCACCAACTAAAACTTCGGCAGGTACAGGTATTAGTGGCTTCAATGCTTTCTTTGAATATGCTAATCAAATGTCACCTTTAGGAAATGCTTCGGCTGATGAATGTGCAGATTATGTAGTTACATTATTCTCAGATTTGACTCGTAAAGTAACTATGCAAAACTTATTTCACGACGGTGGCTTCTCTTGTGTAGGAATTTCGGAAGAGATTGCTGCTAAGATGGGGTAAAATCCAATTGCTGTTCAACCTATAAGGTTTTTTGAAAACCTTATAGGTTTGATTATCAAATACTTATGTCTTTAATTCCTCTTCTCATAAGATTTTCCGTACTTTTTCTTCATTTCGGCAGCGTGGTTTCTTCTTACGTTTACTTTGCTATTTTTTTCTGATTTTTCATGAAAAGCTGGACCTGCATCTTCTCTGCTTC
>JAAFJL010000208.1 GCA_013298865.1 Cytophagales bacterium
ACCTTGTCCGTAGTTTTCAATCTTTCCGAACTCGAATGGCGTTCCACAAAATGGACAACCATTGTAGCGTTCTAATGGAAAAGTATTGGCAGGAATTGTGTGTCCGCAAGCTAATTGCGTACCTTTCCCACCAAAAATATTAGTATAAAAAGTAAGAATATGGTCGATTACAGACTCGCCCGTAGGTACGTCCCAACCTTTCACCAAAGGAGTCCAGTTTTTGTTTACGCCCATTTTTTGACGAAAAATCTCTAACAATTTTGCCTGAAAAACTGGCGTAGTTCCGTTCAAGGCAATCAATAAATCTTCGGAAACGGTATAGCCTAAGTTTCCGAGATTGGCAACCAAAACGGATGTACTTCCTCGAAGGATTTTCGAGTCATTTTTGATGTCTGTTTTTGCAATAAAAATTGCTGATTGACGAAGGCTAACGCTTAATAAATTTTCCATTGTTTTGTTTGTTTTGAGCCGTTAGTTTCATGGTCACTGAGTTTCTCAGAGTATTTTCACAGAGTTTCACAAAGAAATACTCCTTTAACTCTGTGAAATACTTTGTGTAACTCTGTGACCATAAAATAAACTCATTATCTATTTGAAAATCAGGTAATTAAGTTTCTGAGTTCTACCTAAAAGAGTGTTTGAAGTAAGAAACTTTTGACCTAAATTGTTTTTAAAATTAATGGTAATCAGAAAACTTTTGAAGTCGATGACCCGAAAGTCTTACCGATAGAAGTAAGTTTTCTTTGACCATTAATTTTGCGAAACAGGCAGGACTCGAACCTGCGACCCACGGCGTGAAAGGCTATGGAGTAAGTATTGATTGACCTGAAAATTATCAAACTTAGGACTTGAACCTAAAAATCTCCGAGGAGATTCTTACCGAGAGAAGTAAGTTTAATTTGACCTGATAATTTCAAAACTTTTCGTTGCTCTACCCAACTGAGCTACTGTTTCATTTTTCAAAAGAGGTAATTGACAATTTTGATTTCGTGGAAGGAAGTTGAAGTAAAATAACCTTGACCAGCTTTTGATGATACAAATTTCAAAACGCACTACGCAGTTTTTTTGCGTGGTAAAAAATATTTTGAAATTATTTTTTATTTTGAGTAAAAATTTAATTTAACTTACTGATAATCAATAGATTGAAATTTTATAATTATTCTAATATTTTTGTTACGAAGGATGGAATCGAACCATCACATTCAGGTTCAAAACCCGACGCCCTGACCTTTGGACCACTTGGCAATAAATTTTGTACTCGGTACGGGACTCGAACCCGCAATTGCTTGTTAGAAAGACAAGTACCTTAGCCAATTTGGTTAACCGAGCATGATTAATTTGCGGAACATACGAGAGTCGAACTCGTTTCACCACTGTGACAGAGTGGCATCATAACCCTTAGACCAATGTTCCATTTTTGCTCTAATTCATTATCGTGTGCTTTCACTTTATCAATCAAATTTGGTCTAATTCTTAGTACAAACCTCCATGATTCAATGATTTCGTAGTAGTAAGTTTCAACGATTTTTTTGTTGATAACCTTCTCTTTTATTTTCAAATTAAAGCAAAGCAATTCTGCTGGCGTAATTTTTAGTTTTACTAATTCATGAGGATAAATGATTTGTAAATCCTGCTTTTTAGGTTCGTAAATCTTACGCCCAGCTTTTTTCTTCTTTTTTCTAAATTCTTTGGTGTCGCTGTATTGAGTAGTGTTGATTTTGCGTAAAAGGTTCTCGTAAAAAACACCTTGCTTGCTTCGTCGAACATCTTCACGGACAACAAAATATCGTTTCCATCCTTTTTGAATTGGAGGATTCAAATCAATCATTGGCAGGTTTCGTTTACGTTTTTCCAACTCTCGCCTTTCCTTGAATAATCTGATAATTCGTTTATCGTTTGCCTCAACGATTTCTCTTTTTTTACGCCTAATTGTACGCAATCTTGTTTGTTCTTTCCAGTTATTGAAAATATATTCTTCTGTTTCAGAAATGCCCATAATGTGCTGATTGTTAGATTATTAAATTAATCGGACAAATAAAAAGCCCGACCTCTTTTGGATGAGGTCGGGCTTCTTAGCAAGGCATATAATTATGTACCTACCAATCGAAAACCTGATTCCTCAACCAATTTTTTTCATCATTTTCCAAATCCCAAACTGTCGTAAACCCACATTTACTGTCACTCTCCGAGCGAAGTACGGTCACGACAAATTCTCTCTGATTTGGCTGATTCGTTTGATTTTGATTGATTGTTCTAAACATTTTTTTGGTTTCCTTCCCGATGGGAGGAGTTTAAAATTGGAAATTTATTTTGGTAATAAAAAAGCCCGACTTGTTGGGTCGGGCTTGTGTATATTCGTGAAATTACTTCACTTTAAAATACAACAATCCCGCCTGTACAAATTATCAGTCTGCTCATTTTCCTGAGCATCCATTTTGAACATATTTGTAAAGCGATTTTGCATTTTGTTATTTCTGATTTTGTGTTGCAAAGGTAACAAAAAAGAAATCTATAAATCCAAATTTATTTTTTATTATTCTAAAAATAAATCATAAATAATTGATATTCAAATATTTATGATTTAAAATAATTCCAAAAAATCGAATATTTTAGTTTTATAAAAGTACTAAAGTTCAATATTTAATAGGAATGATTTATTCTAAAATCTGTAAATTTTAAGATTTCATATTGCTTGAAATTGTAAATTTTCATTGAGAAAAAGCAATAGTTTTCTAAAATATAACATTTGATTCAAGAAAAAATTCTTGGTTTTGTACAAATTTTAAAAAATCAAAAGAGGTAATTGGAAAAGTATTTTTCGTGGAAGGAAGTTTGAAGTAACTCAGCCTTGACCAGCTTTTGATGATGCAATTTGAAAACGCAGTACGCAGTTTTTTTGCGTAGGGGAAAATATATTTTGTTTCTTTTACTTAATGAGCAGTTCGATTGGAAGTATTTTTTTAAGGGATATGAAGGAAGAGTCTAAATGGTCAAAATCAGCATCAGTAGTGATAAGATTAAGATTAAGTAAAGAAGCTGTCGCTGCAATCCATAAATCATTTTTACCCATATTTCGAGGTGTTGTGAAAGGATATTTCTGATAATCAGGATGATTTCGCTGACTGTAAGCATCGATACCAATATAGGTTGGAAGTAGTAAATCACTGATACCAATAATTCTTACAGACTGAAAGAAGTTTTCTAAAATTTGCATTTTTGCGAATCCCCATTTGTTTTGATATGCAATTGATTGAGCTTCTGCAATATTTACAAATGAAACATAAACAGCCTCTTCTTTCGGATTAATGTACTCAATTAATTTATGACCAGATTTATCTCTAACAAGAGCGAGAATGATGTTGGTATCAAAAAGAAGATTCATATTATTTGGTCAGCATTTTAATGGCAATTTGATAATCTTCATCAGACAAAGGTTCTCCTTGCAAATGGTAGAGTTTTTTAGGATCGTAACCTGTTAATTTACTAAATGCAGTCGTTCCTCCTGCCAAAAGTATTTCTTCGGCGGTATAAGTTTTAAATTTCTTGAAGAAATAAGGTTTTTCTGTTACGGCTGTTTTCATAAGATTATTTTTACTCAAATATCTTGAAATATCTTGAAAGTCTAATGTTTTAAATGAAAAAATATAATGGGAAATCATAAGGAAAGGGGAACTTGCTTCAGTTAAATAATCAAAATTCACGATTTGCAATTTGCGAATCGTGAATTTAATTCCAATAAAAAAACCACCCCAAAAGCAATTGCTTTCGAGGCGGTTTTTTATAATTCACTAAAAATCAAATACTTGTATTAATTCAAAGCATTATCAACATTGATTCTGCCCCATCCGAAATTACCATTACGTCCTGGGTAATAACTGCTGTTTATTTTTAGTTTATCGAAAATCTGGTCACGAGTCAACGTTGGGAATTTAGACCAAACTAATGCTGCCATTGCTGCTGTACTTGCGGTTGCAACTGAAGAACCACCCACTGTTGAAGGCGTATCTCCGCTCATGGCAACGCTCAATGGTTTGCGAGAATCCGATACTTTTTCCATTACTACAACAAAGTCAACGTCGCTTCCTTCATGACAAGCGTCACAACGTTGACTAAGATTGTCTTTGATACCCGTTACAGCAACAGCTTCTGCCATATTTGCAGGAAAAATTACACCTGCCCAACCAGCAGTCCAACTGAACGAAGTCCCTGCTGCACAGAAGATTAGCTTTCCTTTTCCATAGGCATATCTTACGGCATCAGCGATTTGCCCGCTTGAAAAAATATTTCCCATCGACATACTGATGATTCTCACATCCGCACGATTTCCTGCTGTCGTGAAGGCATCAGCAACACCCTTAGACTCACGGCTTTCGTTCAAAAAAACATCTGCTGCGGCATGAATCGAAATCAAATTGGCATTGTAGGCAACCCCAACAGCATTGCCATCTGTTCCTCTTGGCGCACAGGCAGCACCTTGCATACTTGTTCCGTGTCCGCAATCATCGTTTGGTGTTTCAACAGGTCCAATTGGAATACCCAAAAATCTATCTCTTGGCAAAGTCACTAATTTTTCGATTGACCGACCAGAAGATTGCCCTTGGTTGAAAGCCGTATTAAGATTCTCTTGAGAATCACTATTACCAGTATCAATGATTACCATTTTGATACCCGCACCCGTACTTCGAGTCCAAGCCTGTTGTACATTATGGTACGCATAATTCCAAGATGCTTTTGCGTTCGGGGTAACTGTGTTATAGTCAACACCTGCTACTAAGCCAGTTTCGGCAGTATTACTACCACAACCACTACTCGAAGCCACTTTAGCATTTTTGCTATCGTTTGTGATATTTGCTTCATACCCCATTGGTTCTGCGTAACGTACTAAATTTGAGGCTCTTAGTCGTTTTACTGTACTCAAATTTTCAACTCTAACATCAACAACAGGAAGGATTGATTCTTGAAAAACCTCCATAGTTTCACGTTTGTATTCTGGATTTGTCTTGCTTTCTTCTTCAAAAACAATGTCCAAAACTCGCTGTTTTGTAGCTTTCCATGAACTTTCATTAATGTCAATTTCATGAATTGTTTTGTTAATATCCCCCACATTAGCAGGCTTGTAACCTATCGACATCACTTTGTCTGACTGTTTCAAGGCACTCCAAACTTCTACGTCTGAGGCTTGCGACCAATCGAATTTACCAGTTTTGATAAGACTGTTTTTGATAGTTTTGTCAAGGTCTGAGGATGAAACTAAAGTTTCTGATGAAGTTGAAGCCAAATCATTTTCAGATTCAACATTACACGCACTCATAGCAAAGATGAGTAATGCAAAAGAAGTAATTTTTTTCATAAACATTAAATTTTTGAAGTTTTTGGAAAAATGAATGAATAATTGTTGAGCAATGAAGATGCAGAAGGGAATGTAAAATTACAATAAAATCTGAATATATTAATATTTTTAAAAATATTTTATCGCAAAAAAGGATATTTCCCCATTTGTCCAATGCTAATAGTCAGTATCAATATATCAATCCTAAAAAAATCCTAAAATCTATCAATTAAAATTATAGCGAAAATTCCGTAAATTTGTAGTTCAGAAATTAACCAATCCGATGAAAAAACTATTCACTATTGCCATATTATTTACCCTTTCATTAACAGGTTGTAAGAAAGAATTCAATAAAAAAGCAGCCGAAGACGCAGAATTTTTACGCAGGGCTCAGTCACAACTGACAGAAGCAATTATTCATGATATTTTTGCTCCGCCCGTGTCGAGTCGTATCTATGTATATGCGAGCTTGGCGGCTTACGAAGCCTCTGTTCATGCCAATCCGAATTACCAATCTATGGTTGGGCAGTTGAATGGATTTGAAAATGTGTATCAACCAGAAGCAGGCAAAGAATATTGCTACCAATTGGCAGCTACTCGGGCATTTCTGGCGGTAGGAAAAGGTCTAACTTTTGACCAAAAACAATACGAAAATTTTGATGAGAAACTTTGGGCAGACTACAAAGCCACAGGTATTTCTGGCGATATGTACGATAATTCTATTGCATTGGGAGATTCAATCGCAGCTTCAATCATGAATTATTCCAAAAAAGATACTTATAAACAAACTCGTGGTTTCAGACATACAGTCACTAATCAGGAAGGAACTTGGGTACCAACACCTCCTGCATATTTTGATGCAGCAGAACCAAATTGGAGAAAAATCCGTCCGCTTACACTTGATTCTGCTTCTCAGTTTAAGCCCATTGCTCCAGCACCATTTAGTACACAAAAAGGTACGCCATATTATATAGCTATGATGGATGCCTATAATACTGTAAAGAATTTGACGGAAGAGCAACGCAATATTGCCAACTTTTGGGACTGTAATCCTTTCAAAATGAACATTACGGGTCATGCAATGTTTGCGACCAAAAAAATGTCTCCTGGGGGACACTGGATGAGTATTACTGGTCTGATTTCCAGAAAGTTAAAGTCGGATTATATGCAAACTTCAGAGGCTTTCTTATTAACTTCAATCGGAATTTTTGATGGATTTATCTCTTGTTGGGATGAAAAATATCGTTCCGTAAAAGTGCGTCCAGAGAGTGTAATTAATGCTTCGGTTGACAAAGACTGGCAACCAGTTTTACAAACGCCTCCATTTCCAGAATATACCAGTGGACACTCTGTTATCTCTAATGCCGCCGCCGTTGCCTTAACTTCTCTTTATGGTGAAAATATAGCTTTTGCAGATTCATCAGAAGTACCTTATGGTTTGCCAGTACGTACGTATCCGTCGGTAAAAGCTGCCGCAGACGAAGCATCAATCAGTAGATTATATGGAGGAATTCACTTTCGAAAGTATAAAATCTTAATCCTTTTTCGGCAAAGCTTTTTTGGGCGATTTCAAAACCATAAGTGAAAATAGCCGCCATTCCCAAAACTTCTGCTCCAGCTGTTTGGAGTGCCTCAATTGCTTTCAAAGAACTTCCGCCCGTTGATACCAAATCTTCAATTACAACAACTTTTTGTCCTGCCTTAAACTCGCCTTCAATTTGATTGCCCATTCCATGTTTTTTAGGTTCTGGACGAACGTAACAAAAAGGTAATTCTAACCAATCCGCCACCAAAGCCCCCTGTGCGATACCTGCCGTTGCAACGCCCGCAATAATATCTACATCTCCCCAAAATGCCTGTACAATAGCAGAAAGCCCATTTTTGATAGCCGTCCGAACTTTTGGATGAGATAATGTAACCCGATTATCACAATAAATAGGGGAGTTCCAGCCCGAAGCCCATTTGAAAGGTTTGTCGGGGCTAAGCCTCACGGCTTTTACTTCTAATAACATCGAAGCGACTGATTCTGCAATAGTAGGTTCTAACATTTTCGTAATTGTTTCAATCAATGATAAAATTTGTACCGTAAAATTATAAACAATGACTCAACTATCAGTACAAAACTGTAATTTTGAAAGAAATAATTCTCTTAAAAATCCACAGAACCATTTGCATAACGCAACTTAATATGATAATTTTTATTGACGACCGCCCTATCAGAGTAATTAGTCAGAAAAAAGCGAAGGCACTTACAACAACAGAGTTTGACCGCTTGATAGATGCTCAATTAGAGGCTGTTCGCCCAGAAACTTTGAAAGGTCACATCTTGATTGTGAATGTAATTGCACCTACAATTACTCGGCTTTTTGCTATTTTGAAATCGGAAGAATTGCCTGATTTTCAGTCAATTACAATTGTTTCTGAAAATAAAGATTTTACAGAAGAACAAATCAAAAATCAATATAAAGTCATTAAAGCTGGCGGAGGTATTGTACGGAATAATGAGGGCAAAATATTATTGATGTTCAGGAATAAAAAGTGGGATTTGCCCAAAGGAAAACTTGAAAAAGAAGAAACTTCTGAAATCGGAGCTTTACGTGAAGTTGAAGAAGAATGCAATGTGAAAATTTCTCTCGGTGAAAAAGTTTGTACAACGTACCATACTTATACTCAGAAAAATGAATTCATTTTGAAGAAGACAAAATGGTTTTCCATGAAACTGATTGATGATTCAAAAATGAAACCTCAGACCGAAGAAGGTATCGAAAAATTAGAGTGGATGAATCAGAAAGAAGTGCATTTGGCTATGATAAAGTCTTATTCCTCAATTAGATACGTGATTGGAAAGTACTTTGATTTGAAAGATTAATTTTACTATAAAGTAGGGGAGGACGCAGATAAAACTTTCGTCCTACCCAGTAATAAAATTGATTGGGGCTATCAACCTTCTCCAGCCGACTGAGGATTTTTCTGAGAATATCCTTCTTTTTTAGTAGGAACTTTACTGTCTTGACTTTTGGCATTAATCTTCTTTTTCAATGCCTCAATTTCCTTT
>JAAFJL010000209.1 GCA_013298865.1 Cytophagales bacterium
GTCTTTTACCGTGATAACAAAACTGATGTTGCAAATCAGTATTCAATCATTAGCCCGTAATTCGCTACTATGGATTGCCCTGACAAAATCAATTTTAATAGCATACAGTCTCATTTACGAGCTTTTGGAAGAACGTTTCCTGAAAGACTACCTACATATATACTTAGTCATGTACGCCCTTGATTTGGGCTTTCATATCATCGCACAATTCAGCTACGCCAGAGGTATTTATTGGGGAAGAAATAGGAAGGTTTTGATTTGAGGTTAGCTCCTGCTTAGAGCAGGGAGGGGTGACCCGCACAGGGTCGGGGGTGAGGTTTTAGAGTGCAACAAAAAAAGGGCTTCCCGAAGAAAGCCCTTTTTTGTTGTATTCCGAAAATCGACTAACAAAAATCGAACATCGAAAAGTAATCATCGCAAACTATTGTTTAGCATCAATCTGACTAATCTTTTGGTTAGCAGATTCTTTGATGTCAGCATTACGAGTTGTACGTGTCAATTCTTCAAAAGTACGTCTTGCCGAAGCGTATCTTTGTTTACGTTCTGCCTTGCTTCCAGTTTCATCATCCGCTCTGATTTTTTCGCAATCAGCACCTGCAAATTTCAATTGGTCACGCAATAAATCAACCGCACCAGAACTTCTACGGCAGTCGCCTAATTGCTCATTGGCTTTCATTAATTCGTTGTTCAAACGAGCCACTTCACCTTTGTCGGCACCACCGCCTCCACCGCCGCCAGCAGGAGCTTTGTTTGCAGCACCAGCCATCAAAGATAGCATTTGGTTTTTATCAAGAGCGGCTTTCAACTCGGCAGCGAGACGTTCTTTTTCTTGGGTATCAATACCTTTGTCGGCAAGTGTTTTGCGGAGTAGTTCAATAGTTCCTCTGTATGTCAAGAAGACATCAAAATCTTTGATTAAGTTACGAGAAATTCTTTTGTTGTCATTGAAAACTAATTTAGAAGAATCGGTTCTTAACTCAACCAAAGTTGAGGCAATACCAGTTTTATAGCCTTCTGAAACTTTCATGAGTTCGGCTCTTGCCATATCGTCATCTTTCGGAATGGTTGCCATTTTCTTGTCGGTATCATCAATACGCTTCAAGATATTGCCCAATGTATCCATACGGGCGAGTAGCTTCTTTTGTTCTTCAATGGTTTTCTTGAGTTTGTCGTTTTCACTACCCAATGATCCATTAGAAAATAAGAAATAAGCGGCGATTAGTGGGATTGCTAAGATAAGCAAATAGAGTCCTAAGAATTTACGAAATGCTTGTGACCGGTCAGTTTTATTTAAGGGTTCCATCAGTTGTTTATCAAAAGTCTTTTATGTATTTGGTTTACGTACCTCAAATTAAGGAAATAAACCCATTTACTCAAAATGCTTTGGGTAAAAAGATTAATATTTTTTAAATCGGACTCCAACGAACCACGACTTGTGGTTTTTCGGTTGGTGCTTCCTCTGCCCGAACTGGGTTTTCGTTGATAAACGTTTTCCAGCCTTCTTTGGTTTTGCCGATGTACTCTAATTCGCTGAGTTGTTGGAAGATTTTATGAATCGTTTGCCAAAGGTCGTTGATTTTACCGAGGGTATCGCCTACTTCCAAATGGTCGTATTTCAGATTAATCACCGCCTCTAATTGATTGATGACGGTTGCAGGTAAAATTTCTGACCATTGTTCAAAATACCGTAAGGTTTCTTCTCGCTCTTTGCTGGTATAGGCATCCAAGACACTTCTGAGATTTTTGGCAATTCTGGCAGAAATCTCTATCATCATAATAGGCGGTTGCTGATGTGCTACTAATCTATACGATGTCAAGGTATTAGAGAATGCTCCTGCCATGCGTTGCACCATTACGTCTATGAGTTCGCTTAGGAGACTTCTTTTGTCTGGACGAGTCTTGATTTTATTGATGACTTTATAAGAATTTGTCTCAATATTCGACAAAAGAGTATCCACATGATTGTACCATTTCGTGAGCATCGGTGTGCTATGTACAGAGGCACAGGCAGGAATGTAATCCGTGAGTGTTTTTAGTTCTCCGTTCAAAGATGTGATTTTTCCGATGGGTAAATGAAACGACCCAAATGCCCCAGTATTTACCTCTTTTGAAGGTATCACACTTATCTGATATTCTGGCATTGTGAAAGGGTGGCGTGGAGGCATTTCTTCGGAAGAAGGTTCTCCGATGGGCATTCTTTCAAATGGATTGGCAGAAATAACCACATAGAAGATTTGGTCTTCTGCGGCATTCAGACTGAACTCATTCACCAATTGGGTATAAGTAGTATGATGCTGAATGTTGGCATTAGAGATTTCGATACGACTCCCATTGGCAGTAATTGCACGGCAGTTCATCAGTTTTACGGTAATGCCTTGGTACTGGTCTGTACTAATTTGCACATCGAACGAAGACAAATTGCTGGTACCCGATGGTAAAATACCGAAATTATAGGTATTGATGAAAAGGGCGTTGGCATCTCGGATGTGGTCTGCTACGGCTGATTCCATTTCCTTGAAATTCTTCGAGGAAATTTTCATACCATCAACCCAATTGACAGGATAATGCTTTATTTGAGGTAACATAATTTGGGGAATTAGTGCTTTGTTGTCTGAGTATCTTTTATGAATTTTAATCTATTAATGAGTGAATTTTAATAACAAGATACAATTTGCAGTACAAAGCTGGTTTTTCCTTGAAAAAAGGTTATTATTGAGTTAACGGTTCTGTTTTTGAGTTGTACGCAGTAATTTTTTGAGGAGGAAAGTTAAGAAAAAAACACAACAAATTGCTACAAAAATTGGAATAATGACGGTAAGAATAGAAAAAAATATAGAGAATCCGTTTTCGAGTGTGGCAACTATTGGGTTGGCTAAACCTCCTGTTGTGGTACTTGAGGTAAATCTCAATAATGTTGTTCCTGCTTGTACAATTCCTGCACTGCCTCCGCCCATGATTGTGCCTAATGCCCATTTCATGGTTGGACTTAAATCTGCCGAAATCAGTGAGGTTGTCATGAGTGTCCCTGCAATTACGGATGCTGGTAAGGCAATGGTATCCAGAAGGTTATCGAGCCAAGGAACATAGTAGGCTACAATTTCGAGGATTGTGGCAGATAGTAAAATATAGAAAGCTGTCCAAGTACCTAACCATTGAAAATCCGCTCCGAATTCGTAATGCCCAGACAGTGCCGCAATGTTAGCGACTAACATCGGGACAAAAACCCTGAATCCGCAACAAGCAGAAAGCCCCAGTCCGAGAATTAATGTGTAAAGTTGTTCCATGTAATTTCAATGATAGAATGAGGGAATGAATGAATTTGTATGTCTTTAACCAACAATTAATCAAAAATCTAAACCAATTCCAAAGTGCAGGTGTTAATTTTACAATAGCAATCATCAGTGAATAGTAATTCAGTTATCAGTAAGCAGTGAACAGTTATCAGTTAGCAGTAATTCAGTAAACAGTTAGTAGTGAATAATTTGCTAACTGATAATTGGTCACTGCTAACTGTTACCTATACACTGCTAACTGTTCACTGTTTACTGCTACCTGTTCACTGATAACTGCTAACTGTTCACTGATAACTGTTTACTGATAATTGAAAAAGGAACAAAAAAGCGGAAAAATCTTTGATTTACCAATACTTGCCAGAATCTTTAGTTTTCTAAAACCCTACCAATTTCGCTTTTGGTCTTTGGTGGTTTTAATTATGGTACAAGCGATTGTCGTACCAATTCCCCCTCTCGTGATTCGCCATACGATAGATAATTATATCTCAATCGGGGATTATAATATGCTCTCACTGATGATGCTGGTGTTAATTGGCGTCATGATTTTTCAAGGATTTTTACAGTTTGTCAATGCTTATTTGGCAGGTTGGTTGGGGCAAACTGTTATCCGAGATATTCGGATAGAACTGTACCATAAAATCCTATACCTCCGCCTGAAATTCTTTGACGATACCCCAATCGGACGTTTGGTTACTCGTACTGTGTCTGATATTGAAACCTTGAACGACGTTTTCTCGGAAGGACTGGCTTCTATTGCTGGGGATATTTTGCAATTAGTTCTCATGACAACCGTCATGTTCTATACCGACTGGCGGCTCGCTCTCATTACACTTTCAACAGTGCCATTCATGGTGGTTTCGACGTACTTTTTTAAGGAATACATCAAAAAATCCTTCAATGAAGTCCGTGCTGCAGTTGCTAACCTCAATTCTTTCACCCAAGAACATATTACGGGTATGAATATCGTGCAAATTTTTAATGCAGAGAAATTAGAGCATGAGAAGTTTGTCAAAATTAACCAAGAACACCGTGATGCCAACATTCGCTCTATTTGGGCATATTCGATTTACTTTCCTGTGGCAGATGTGATTTTGGCAGCAGGTACAGGCTTGATTGTTTGGTACGGAGCAAAACAAATTCTGAGTTTAGACATGACATTGGGGACCCTCACAGCATTTATTATGTTTCTGAATTTGTTCTTTCGTCCGATTCGTTTTTTGGCAGACCGTTTCAATACTTTGCAGATGGGAATTGTTTCAACAGAAAGAATTCTGACATTGTTGGACTCAGATGAATATGCGGTAAATGATGGAACTTTGAAAACCAGTCTGAAAGGAGAGGTAAGTTTTGAAAACGTTTGGTTTGCCTATAATGATGAAGAATATGTGTTAAAAAATATTTCGTTTGATGTAAAACAAGGAGAAACCATCGCCCTTGTAGGTGCGACAGGTGCAGGAAAATCCTCTACGATTAATCTCCTGAGCCGTTTTTATGAGATTAATAAAGGAAAAATATTGATTGATGGAATAGATTTGCAACAGTACGAATTGAATAGCCTGAGAAAGCAAATTGGAGTGGTTTTGCAAGACGTATTTTTGTTTTCTGATACAATTGAGAAAAATATCTCTCTCGGCGACCCGAATATTTCAAGAGAAAAAATCATTGAAGCCGCCAAATTGGTAGGAGCAAATGATTTCATTGAACGGCTACCAGATGGGTACGATTATAATGTAATGGAACGTGGTGCTACGCTTTCGGTAGGGCAACGCCAATTGATTTCTTTCGTGCGGGCGTTGGTGCATGACCCCAAAGTAATTGTGTTGGACGAAGCCACTTCTTCTGTCGATACTGAAACCGAAGAAATGATTCAGAATGCCATTGCAAAATTGATGAAAGGACGCACCGCCATCGTGATTGCTCACCGACTTTCAACGATTCAGAATGCACATAAAATTTTGGTTTTAGACAAAGGAGAAATCAAAGAAGGCGGTACACACGAAGAACTGTTAGAAAAAGATGGTTGGTACGCAGATTTGCACAGAATGCAGTTTGTGGGGTGATGGTTGATTAATGATAGAATGAGTGAATGATAGAATGAGTGAATGAATAATAGAATGAATCTTTTAATCCTTTTTAGATGAGTTTTTTATTATTCCAGGTTTATCGGAAGATGCTATTTTAGGGGTAAATACTTTCCAAAAATGGCGGATAAAATTAGATTTTGAGCATGATACCGTCATCGTAGAGCGACCGTCGCACCGCCCAAAGGTAGCAAAGGCGATGTTGAAGTAATATTTAACAAAAAATCATCGGCTACCAAATTCGGCAACCGATGAAACCAACTTCGCATCCATGAAAGTTTTAACGTGCAGGTGGTACTGTATAAGCTGGTTTACGTGCAATTGCTACCAATCTCCAGATAATAACATCACCATCTTCAATATCATAATCAGGGTCTGCCCCAAAAGGAGTAAATCCTCTTGTTGGAGGAGTTTTACTCTTCACAACACCATCTCCATTATCAGCAACTACATAATACTGCCAAACCAAACCAATGTTGGGTGTTGAAAATTCATCTTCTAAATCTTCTGATAAAGAATAGATTCCAGGATCTCTTCTATTATTCCCAATAGTTGTTCCATTATCAACTGTTACATTAGGAGTGTCTCCATCATAATTGTAATCTCCTCCAAAATGATAATTAAAAGTTTTGACATAATCTTCTCCATTTCTCACCAAAGGAAAACGAATGTACTCAAGCCCACCAGGGACTGATAAATCAGGGTTTTCTTTGATATATTTGTCTAAAACATCCCTAACTGTAAGATTTCTTTTATTATTTATTGTTACAGTTTCATTAAAATACAGCCCCACTATACGGAGTCTCACGTTGATAATATCTGGCATTTTTTTGTTTGTTTAAAAGGTTTCTAAAAAATACGCTTATAGATACATGGATGCTACTTGAAAAAACTATTGCAAATAAAATACCTTTTAGAAGACGAAAATGATTTACTTATTTTACGGTAAGATTATTTATTATTTGGTAATTTTCCTTAAACCAAAAAGTCTGATTACTACTTTTCTATCCTCGGCACGTTTTACAGAATCTGCTTTATTTACTGCAAATCTTTTTCCGAAGGCTTCTTGAATTTGAATTTGGGTACTATCCACGCCATGTTCTATAAAGTAATCTCTAATACTTTTTTCTCTTTTTGCAGAGAGTTTTTGGTTGTATGTTTCTCCTCCTTTATAGTCAGTATATCCCACAAGATCCACATACAAATGAGAATCATTTCGTAATAACTCCGAATATTTTTTTAACGTATCCATTCCACTTTGGTAAGGATTTATATTTAAAGTATCTGACTCCTTAAATTTAAAATTCACCTTGGTGGCTCTAAATAATTTGTCATAAGACGGACAAGGTATTTGTTCACAGCTATCACATTTTGGACACGGTGTAGGTTCTGGACATGGCTTCCTACAATTACCAAAAAACATACAATATAGTATAGGCAATAAAATTCCTACGCCCAAAGCAGGTAATACATAGCGAAGTAATTTCTGGAGAGGATAAGAATTTGATGCTGGTTCGGAAGATTCAGGAGTTGGGTCAACGGATTTTGGCTTACCTTTTCTGATATAATCATATTCCGTAATGATACAATCTGGCAAACTCCAAAGATTATCCTTTTGGGTTTCATCTTTTTTTGTTTGGACAAATTCATAACCATCATTATGATTGATAAAAGTATATGCTTTGTCTTGACCTTGTCCTGCATAGAACTTTTTGCCTTCTCTGATTTCATCCACTAAATAAGCTACATCACAAAAATATTTTGGATAACTTTTATTATCTGGCTGAACACCAAAAAACTCTAATATTTCTTCCCCACTACGAGGACTAATTCCGACTACTTTACAAATTATTTGTGATTCCATGATTTTGACGGTTTGGTTTTGGAGAAGGAAATGATTTTTTAGCTGACAATTTTTCAATTTCAAACCCTCGTACAGGGTGGAAACTTTATTTGTGGGTGTGCCTTCACAAAAGAACTCCTCTCTTTATTTTTCTTTTTAACTTCTGTCTGGGAGGAGGAGGTATTTATCCATTATCAAAATCTAATTGAAGGGCTTGCACATTTTTGCACATGGTAAGATATTGTTCTAAAATAGTCATGGCTTTCGGGATAAAAAGGTTAATTTGAAATAGATAGGATATTGCAAAAAAATTAAAAAGACATTGCTTCCTTGTTTCTAAATACTTCTGAACAATTCGCACAAGCCAGTTCTTGCTCTTGAGCAAACCAACGACATTTTTGCCTTATTGGACAATTAGGTAGATTTTCTAAAGAGATTGATTTGTTGAAAGTGCGGACTAACTTTTGGGTAAGTCCGCATTCTTTTGTCTCACTTACCCACTGTTTACATCCTTTTTCTATACATTTTCCTGCAAAACGAAATCGCTCTTCAGGCTTCCTTCCCTTGTTGGCTTCATCTACAAAATCATCATCAATTTTAATACTTTCAGATAGATAATGTACCTGTCCATCTGAATTTATGATACCAAACAGTTCCGCTCCATTCTTTGCGATGTAGCTTGGACAAGAAAGAGAAGTTTTCATTTTCCAGCAATTTGTTGTTGATTTACAACGCTAATTTTGCCGTTTAACTCGTCAATTAATATACCCCAAATAAAAGGAAAGTCTTTGAGTGAAATTGGTGTGTCAATCTTCTTCGTTTTAACAGTAATTTCACTATGATCCATTTGAGCTAATTCTCTCATCACTACTTCTTGAATCCCAGAATTAATTTTTGCTTTCTGAATTTCAGTCATTTTAATGCCATTTAAGGCTACTAAAAAATTGTTGTTTACTTGCTTTGCCATTGTCGTATTTGTTTAAATTATGAAATTCCTATACTCGTTTTAACTATCCAATAATCTGAAAATCAATTACATACGTATCATTTACTGGTGTTCCTTGTGCTTCTTGGGCAAAAATTCTTACAATTGTTGAATCTGGTTGAGATTGTATTACCTCTACTCCCCAAATAG
>JAAFJL010000021.1 GCA_013298865.1 Cytophagales bacterium
CACAGGCTGGGTCTGTATTTCCATTTGAATATGTATAAGGTCCTGTTCCGCCAGTTGGAGTAGGTACTACTCCCGTTCTTGCAGAGTTTGGACCTGCTGTTGTAGGAGCTGGTTGTGTAATTGTTATAGGTGCTAACACAGTAACTTTATACGTCCCGTAAGCACAAACTGGCGTTGGCGTTGAACTATCACATACTTTCACACAGAAATAATATGTTCCAGCCGTGGTTGGAGTTGTGTAAGAATACGCACCTGTTGAACTAACCGTCAAATTACTTGATGCTGGCAGAAGTGTTGTACCTGCTGGTGCTACACATCCTGGGTCTGAGCTTCCGTTTGAGTAAGTAATTGTTCCTGTACCTCCTGTTATTGATAAATCTGTTGATGCGTTACCTGATGTTGGTGCATTAGCACCTCTTGTAATTGCGGCAGGTTGTACAATAGCCAAAGCAGGCGAGCCTACCGTAATTTTATAGATTCCAACAGCACATTGTTGTGGAGAACCACTATCGCACACTTTTACACAGTAATAATAAACTCCTGCTGTTGTTGGTGTAGTATATGAAATTGCTCCCGATGAACTAACCGTTAAATTACTACTTGCTGGCAGACTCAATGCTCCCGCAGGGGCGACACACGCAACGTCTGTACTTCCGTTTGAGTACGTTTTTGTACCCGTTCCACCTGCTGGAAGCAAGGTAGTTGAGGCGGCAGTCGTCACTGGAACATTCGTTAAAAATGTTTGCGTAGCAGGTTGTGTTATTGTCAATGGCAATGCTGTTACAGTCGTGGTATAAGTTACTGTTTGGCATTGTTGCGGAGAGCTACTATCACACACTCTTGCACAGAAAAAATACGTTCCTGGCGTAATAGGTGCGGTATAAGTACAATTTCCATTAGGGGCAATGACTAAATTGCTTGATGCTGGTAAGGCTGTTGCTCCTGCTGGTGCTGTACAACCTGTTCCTACTCCATAAGAATATGGACCTGTTCCACAAGTTGGTGAAAGGTCAGTTCCTACATTTCCTGTTCCTGCACCACCTGCCTGTATAGTCAGTGGTAGTGGTGGGTTTGTAGTTAATGGACATTTCCAATGATAAATATCTAAACAACTCTGACGATAGTTACAAATTACGCCCGCAGCTTTTGCTGGCATGGTTGTCTCTATACAAAGAATATAATCGGTGTTGGGTGTCAGACCTGTCCATTCTGGATTGAGGGTCGTACTGTTACCCGCATTCAATACATTCACTGGAATATCGGGTGCACACGGTGCTGGTTGCTTTAAGGTTAATCTGGCAACCCTTGATGCCGCTATGGATGGCAAACAATCAGGAACACCACCTGCTCCAGTCCCTTGAACTTGAATTTGCTGAACAGCTCCAATATTTCCGTTAGGTCCTGAATTCACTGTGTAACATTGTGTAAAAGTACCATCTCCACTTTTGAAAGGTACTCCAAAGAAATTATTACATTGTGTAAACGTAAAAGTACCCGATGGTTGAACGCCTCTGGCATTTTTCAATCCTAAGTCGTTCACAGGACCATTCGCCGAAGCACAGGTTGGTGCTGGCAATATAGGTGGTGCTGGGCATTCATATTGTGCTGTATTACCTGATGTAAAATTCCATGAAATAGATCTTGCACCATTGGCATTATTTGCGTCAAAGTTATCTACAATTATCAAATAGTATTGACCCACTGATACATTTATAGAGCCAACGATACCATTTCCAAATTGCCCTTCACTTGTTTGAAGAATACCATTACGCAACTCCATACCAGTTCCTAACGAATACGAACACCGTATTGGGTCAGCCCCACCAGCAATGGCAGAAGCACCAGCGGCAACAGAGGTAAATGGTCCCCATACAGCACCATCAATATCAGCAGCACCACCATTAGATTTTAAGCCTTGTACGTTAAAAGCCATTGTGCCGGCTGCGGATACTTTTACCCAATACCAGTTTGAACCTACCTCATTTGATGCCAGACACCCTCTATTGGAAGCATTAAGCTCTTGTACTCCAAAATTTGCGGTGGCGGCTGGTTGAGGCCAAATACCATCACAAATCTGTACGGCATTGATAGCATCAGGTGATTGCCCAAAAGTTTTAGATGTTGTAAAAAATAGGGCAACAAACATTACTATCAGTACTAATATCCTTCGAGCATTTCTCACGAGTGAGACTCCTGAATGATAGGTTTGATGCTCTGGAAAAAGAGCAAATAGCCTATCTGACAATGAATAAAGTAGCGGCTTTTTCATATAATAATTAGATATTTATGCCCTCTTCCCCAAGAGTGGCTATTAAAATATGTTGTCTCCTTTGGGGGAAAGGGATTTTTGTAATTGTAATTTTTTAATCGAAAGAACGTTTTGGGCATATTTCACCCGTGGCGGAATTTAGCATAAGTCAATACTCTTCTACCCCTCTGATTTTCAGAAGGTTGATTAAAATTGACTTAGGCTTTATCCCGAATGTTTAAATAGTTGTGATTTGTGATTGAATGATTTGTGATTTAAAATATCCACAAAATGTTTAAATAGTTGTGATTTGTGAGTTAGTGATTTGTGATTTAAAATATCCACAACTCACTCAATCACAAATCACTCAATCACAAATAATCTAATTCACCCCAGGAATTGCTGAACCTACGGTACAACCTGCTCCTGTAACTGATACTTTATATACCTGAACCGAACAAACTGCTGGATTTGATGAATCACAAACTTTCACACAGAAATAATAATTGCCTGGTGCTGTTGGAGCTGTGTAAGTATAAGCACCACCAGAAGTAATTGACAAATTACTCGTTGCTGGTAAAGCTGTATAGCCCGATGGCATCACACAACCTGGGTCTGCTGAACCATTAGAATAATTGTATGGTCCTGTTCCGCCAGATGGTGTTAACTCAGTAGCGGCATTACCCGACCTTGCTGCACTTGGTGCTGAAGATGAATTCGTGTTTGCCGACGGAGCTAATGTTAAACCACCTGCTGCTGTTACAGTAATTGGATACACTTTCACAGCACAAATCGCTGGATTTGAAGCATCACAAACCTTAATACAGAAATAGTAATTCCCTGGCGTTGAAGGAGTTGTGTATGAATATGCTCCTGTAGCAGAAGTTACACTTACAGGCGTAATCTCAGTTGCACCTGCTGGAGCAACACAAAGTGGGTCACCAGAACCTGACGAATAAGCATAAGGTGCTGTTCCTCCAGTTGGAGCTAATTCTGTTGCTGCATTACCAGTTTTATTAGAACCTGCTGGGCTGGTTAAAGCCGCAGCTGGTGGAGTTGCTAAAGTTAATGGCGAAGCACAATCAGCGGCTACTTTGCTTACTACTGCCCCATATACATTGGTACTTCCTAAGTTAATACCAACCAATTGACCCTGACTATATTTAATGGCATCAAATGGTTTGGTTGTTACAAATCCTACACGTCTTCTTGAAGTCGTTGCAATACCAGTACTTCCAATTAAATCTAACAATAAATTATTGGCAGATTTAGACTCTTGAACTGCACCATCTAAATAAGTAGTGATAAACGTTCCACCAATTAAATCAATGTTCAAAGCGGTTGAGTTGAAAATATCAAAACCTGCAAATGAACCTGCTGGATAAGTTGCCTTTTGGTCCGTTACCGTGATAGAAGCCCAACAGTTTACGCCCGTAGCTGCTACTGTTGCAAAATCAGTAGTATCTGCCGAAACAACTCTATCTGGGTTTAATAACTGGTTTGTACAAACACCTACTCCCAAGAAAGCATCACTTGCAATACTTTCAACTGTTACTGGATAACCTTGATTTCCGTTCATTGCTCCTGGTAAATTCAATTTTGCAACAACTGGTTTTGGGTTTGGTCCTGATGAACAAGCCAAAGCTGGTCCATCACACAATTTCATTAATGTTACACCATATACACGTGTTGCTACCAAAGTTGCTGGCGTGATTACAGTGAATTCTTCGTATCGTACTTCATCGAAATCTTTAGTAGTTACAAAACCAAACTGTTGTCTTCCTCCAGTTAGAACCGTTGCAGTAACTAAACCACCTTTGGCTTTTCTTTCTTGCTCTACACCTGCTTTGTAGGTAACGATTGACTGTAAATCTCCGATAGATGCTGTAATTAATGACATATTTTCAAGCTCAACAGCTACATAAGTTCCTGCTGGTTGGAGAGTTCCAGCCGCATCTTTAACACCAACATACCTCAAACAACCTAAAGATTGTACCATCGTCATCAAAGCAAAGTCATTGGGGTCTGCTGATACTAAAGCATCTTCGCCCGTTAGTGTTCCTGCACAACCAACTACCACGCCATAAGGCACCATATAAGAATAAGTAGTTAATGGAAAATTGGGCTTAATCCATCTGGTAGGCTCATTACAAACCAATGCTGGACCAGGGCAAACTTTTTCGACAATTCCTCTATAAACTCTTGTTTCACCCGTACTAATACCTACTACACCTACTCTGGTATATCTTATCTCATCAAAATCTTTGGTTGTTTTAAATCCAATGGTTCTTTTTCTTCCTGTAATAAATGAGGTTGCAATTAGATTAGCAGTGGTACTTGTTTCTTGTTGAACACCGTCTAAATAGGTAGTTACAGTTCCTAAATCTGCTACACTGATTGAAACCAATCCATAAGCAGCTGTTTCAAATCCTGCAAATGAACCTGCTGGATAAACGTCTCCTGGTCTGCTATTTCTAACACCAACCCAAGAAAAACAGCCTACTTGGATACCTTCAATAAAACTTGCATAGTCAGAAGTATCAGCACTTACCAGTGCTCCTTGCCCTACTAATGTAGATACACAACCACCCGCCTGACCGCTGTACTCACTGACAGGTGATATAGGAAACGTGAGGTCAGTAGGCGTATTACAAGTCAAAGCTGCACCTGTACATCTTGGGTCAACAAAGGCACTATATACTTTTGTATCATGCTCATTATTAGATAAAGGAATGTCTAATTTTGAATAATCTAATACAATTTCATCAAATATCTTTGACGTTACAAATCCAATCTTCTGACGACCAGCACCATCTGGCGGTCCGTAACTAACCAAAGACTGATCAGAATTTGCTATTAGTAGGATGTTAAAAACCCCTGATTCTTCTTGTTTATTACCATTCAAAAAGGTGACAACTTTGAGTCCTCCAAATCTATTAGTGGTAAAATCAATATTCTCAACGTCAAAGCCAGCAAAACTACCTGGTTGATATTTCTGAGCAGTTGTGGTGGCGGCTGTGTTTTTTACTTTAATAGTACCAGTACCCGTACCTAACTCAATAGTGGCAAAATCTGTGGTAGAGGCAGAAATAACGTTTGCTACGTTATTAACATCGCTACCAATTGCCAAAAAAGTTTTTTGCCCTGTGGCTGTAATACCCGCTCCCCCCAAAGGCGTTTGTGTATTACAGGCTTGTGCCAAGACTCGCTCTGAACCTGCGTAAATCAGTAAACCCAAGAGTACAATTCCCTTAAAGAATCGGATTTTCGTGGATGAAAAAAGTGACGGCTTTTTCATAAGTGATAATTTGTTATAATTAAGCCTCCTACCCCAAAGGAAGCAATTTGATTATATAGATGTCTCTTTGGGGAGAAGTGACGTTTTTGAAAATACTGATAAATAAAAAATACACGCATTCAACTACCTGAACTCAGTCAGATCGTTGAATGCGTGTATTTCGGTAAAATTTCGACCAATATGTCGTACAAGTACGAGCATCATTGGGGTCAACTATGGCGGTAGTTGTTTTTCCCATTATAAATAAATTTATTAAAATTCCTTTACTATAAAGTTGCTACGTTACTAAGTTTCTAAGTTGTTAAGTTTAAACTGAGTCAATAATCTATCTATTAAATTAACAACTTGTCACTTAGTAACTTAAAACTTAATGATTGGGCAATAAAATATCATCAAGCCCATGAGGCTTCTAAAATCTCTATCATGTTTGAATTTTACTTAGGAAATGTACTACGGAGATAATTAGTGGTTATGTCCGAACTTATAATTTGTAGGTACTTGGGCTGGCATTTTCAGTTAACAATTAACAGTAATCAGTTAACAATTTTAGCATTTAGTTTTAAACAAAAAATCCTCAGAAAATCACTGACAAATTTTTGAATTTAGATTTTATTCAATTGCCATAAGATTCTATGAGGAAAACATCTTTCAGATTAATGAACCTGGATGAAACTCAATATAATTGTAGAATTACTACAAAATCTTCTTGGCGGAAAGATAAAAACTGTAAAGAACGTTATTCTATTTAAAATAAATTACTACAAATTACGTGCCGAACAAGGCTCAATGTTTAGAAAAATACGCTATTCTTGGTTTTGTACAATTACTTTTACACGAACGTATTTTAAATTCTAAAATTTAGCATACGCATTTTCAGAGAATCAATAAACTACAAAAACCATACCATGCTTTTAAATGTTGAGCATATAATTTTTTATCCAGAAAATAGGATTTTTACCACAAAGTATAGTCCTAAACTTTTTCAGCACTAAATTTACTTGTTAGTACGATTTTAAATATTTCAAACAAAAATGGAAGAACAACATTTACAAAGTTCTGATTTTATTAAAGATGTCGTCATCGGTATGGCAGATGGACTCACTGTTCCGTTTGCGTTAGCGGCGGGGCTTTCGGGTGCGGTTAGTTCTACGGCTATTATTACAACGGCTGGTATTGCAGAAATTGTTGCAGGTTCAATTGCAATGGGATTGGGCGGATATTTGGCTGGACAAACCGAAGTTGAACATTATGATGCCGAACTGAAACGTGAATACGAAGAGGTTGAACGTGTACCAGAAACGGAAAAACAAGAAGTGAAAGAAGTTTTTGCAGAATATGGTCTGGACGATGCCACTCAAACGCTTATCGTGGAGGCTCTTGCTAAAAATAAAGATAAATGGGTGGAATTTATGATGCGTTTTGAATTGGGTCTCGAAAAACCTGATATTAACCGAGCCAGAAACTCTGCCCTCACCATCGGGATTTCCTATATTATTGGCGGTATAATTCCACTCTCGCCCTACTTTTTTGTAAAGGATGCTCATGAAGCTCTGAAATATTCTGTCCTGATTACCCTAATTACTTTATTTGTTTTTGGGTATTTCAAAGCAAAAGTTACTGGACAAAATCCATTGGCAGGTGCGTTGAAAGTTATGACTATCGGGGCTATGGCAGCAGGTGCAGCTTTCTATGTAGCGAAGTTATTTGAGATTTAGTGAGTTAATGAGGTGTGATTTAGTGATTTAGTGATTTAGTGATTTAGTAAAAAAAGCAAAAAGCCTTTCCAGAAGTTTCTGAAAAGGCTTTTTATATTTACGAACATCGAGCATCAATAATCGAATATCGAAATACTACTTCTTTGGCTTTGCAAATAATTCTGGTCCGTAAGTACCATTCAATTTGATTGATTCTGTTTCAACAACTTGAGGTGATCCTGTTTGTGGGTTTGGTGTTTCAACATTAAAAGGAAATGTCAAACCTTCCACCTGACGGAAATCGCCCATCAATATATCTGCATCCATTTTGTTTCCCATGATTTCAATATTTGCAGAATACTTCAATAACATATATTTATCTTTTGAAATATACGCCGTAGAAACAACACCAGCTTTATCAGTCATTTTTAGTTTGAAAACTTCTTTCCCATTCACCTTATCATCACCCAATAGTTCAGCTTTCCCTCCATCTTTTTCTTTAAAAGCCACAATAGAAGCTCCATAACCACGTCCGTCCATTTTATCTTTGGCAGCCGCAACAACCGAAGCAGGCATATCTTCTGGCTCGCCAGTTCCACCCATCATGGCTGGTCTTTGCATCCAACCAGATTCTTTGGTGGTTGAAGCAATGATTTCCATACCCATAACAGTAATATACATTTTCTGAGCTTCACCCTGAATAGTAGTTGTAACAATGGTTACATCTGCACCGTTACCATTTGTTTTATTAGTCGATTCTACCGACTTGATAGCTTTCCACTTGTCTGCACCACCAATCGCAGTGATGTGTTTAGCTACGATTTCGTCTGCGGTCTGAGCAAATGTTGATACTATCGAAGACATTGCTACTAATGCACCTACAAAAATTTGTTTTAGTTTCATTGTATGAATTGTTAGTTTAAGAAATCATTTTTGAATTATTCCGAAAGGTAAGTAAGGCAATTAAGTAAAATGTTACGATTTTGACAGAAAGTATTTAACACTTACAAACGGTTATTCTACTACCTTTTCTTTTTTAGGAAATGAGTTCACGGCAATAAGAAGTCCGATTGCAGAAAGTAATCCTGCCGAAACAAATGCTGCTCCTGGGAAATAAATAGGAGATTTATCTGTTGAAAAGTACTCAAACAATGTCGAGGCAATGATTGGTCCGAATATAGAAGTCAAACTGGTTAAGCTGGTCAGGCTACCTTGTAATTCTCCTTGTTCAGACGGGTCAACTTGCTGAGTCATGAGGGATTGCAATGAAGGTCCAGCGATTCCGCCCATCGCAAACGGTACCATGATTGCGTACATCATCCAACCTTGCGTAGCGAATCCATAAAAGAAAAAGCACACGCTGAAAAAAGTAAAACCAACCAATATCGCACGTTTTTCTCCTAATTTAGGAATAATAATTCTTGCTAATCCACCCTGTACAATGGCTACCATCAAACCCACAAATCCGAGAGAATATCCTACTTCTGCTTTGCTCCAATGAAAAACAAATTTGGTGTAATACGACCACGTACTCGGATTGACTTGCCCAGCCAAAGTCAAGAAAAAGAAAGCAATCGCAAGCCCCAATAACATTTTGTATTCAGTGAGGCGTTTCAAAGAAGAAAAAGGATTGGCTCTTTTCCAGTCAAATTTTCTACGATTTTCTACTGCCAAAGATTCTGGTAAAACAAAATATCCGTATAACCAATTCAACAAAGTGAGTCCTGCCGAAGCAAAAAATGGAAGTTTTAAATCAATTTCACCCAATAATCCTCCGATGATTGGTCCCAGAATAAAACCTATCCCAAAAGCTGCCCCAATCAATCCAAAGTTTTTTGCCCTATCTTCTGGTTTACTGATGTCTGCAATGTAAGCCCCTGCGGTAGTAAAACTTGCTCCAGCGATTCCAGCAATGAATCTTCCGACAAACAGCCATGTAAGATTTGGGGCAAATCCCAAGAGAATATAATCTATCCCGAAACCAAATAATGAGGCTAAAATCACTGGTCTGCGTCCGTATTGGTCACTTAATCCTCCGATGATTGGCGAGCAAAAAAACTGCATAGCGGCATAAGTAGTCATGAGCCACGACCCATAAACGGCTGCTTGGGCTTCTGTGCCTCCAACATAACCTTTAATTAAATCTGGTAAAATCGGGATAATCAGACCAATACCGATAACATCAATCAGCATGGTAATAAATATAAAAATTAGTGCGGGAGTTCGTTTTTCTGACATTTAGTTTGGATAAATTAAGCTACAAATTTACCATAATATTTTGAAGAAGGCTAAGAAGTTCTAAATTTGGATTCAATTCTCTGCCCTTGCAGGAACATTATTTTCTAACCAATCTGTCCATGCTTGCGTATCTTCTTTGGCTTGTTTTTCAGAGATTTTCCAATTGATCATTTCTTTCAAATCTGGCTGACCAGCGTCAATCCAAGATGTTAACCAAAAGTCTCCTATCATTTTTATGGCACTGCACATTTGTCGTTCTACCTGATTCGAGAGCATTGAATGGTATTTTCTGGCATAGTCTTCCGAAAAATCTTTTACATTTTGTCCGTTGCGTTCGATAATCGCATACTTCAAATTTGGGTTACTATTCTCATTCAAAGTTTGTTCAAAAACCAAAACCGAATCTAAACAAGCATTGGCTTTACGGAGGTTTTCCCAGATTCTAAGCGTGGGTTTCGGTAGATATTCTGCTTGTCCAACAAAGAAATTATAGTTCCCCGAAAACAACTCAACTAAACGAGATTCCCAAAAAGCATGAATTCCTAACTGATTGGTTTTCTGACCATTATAATTAGAACTTGTATGAAGAGGCACGTTGGCATCTGCAATATAATGTCCCATTTCAGCAGAAATTTTCAGGATTCTGTACGCATCTTTTTCCTGAAAAGCCTTTGTTAATTGAAATTTCATGGACTGAATATGCCAAGGTACAATGCCATGTTTCATCAAAGAATCTTCCGAGAATTTCTCGACAGCATCTTTCCAATAAAAAGGCAATTTATAACTTGCACTGTCGCCGTAATTATCCAAATCTATAAAATGCTTCGGAGCTTCCCCCACAACTGCATAACGTCTCTGGTCAGGGGCAACGGAATGTTCAACAATGAAACGGATATTTTTTTTGTAGAAAGAAATCATCTCAGGCGGGAGCGTAAAAATTGCCAATCTGTTAATTCGTTGATGCCCCATAAATCCCCAACGAGATTGTGGAGAATCCTCCGCCACCAGAATCTGAGGCAAAAGAATCAATACTAAAAGAAGTTTTTTCATTAAAGTGGTTATTATTTTACCAACAAAAATAGAGCATCCTCACGAAAAAACATTTTTACTTTTAGTACTTCAAATCAAAAAACACCTCTATTTGAATTAAAACATTGATTATCAGGGATTTAATTTAATAATTTTTAAATTTTCAAATTTTTCAAATTATAGTAATTGCTATTTATGAAAAATAGCAGTATCTTTGCACCTCAATTTTAAGCGGATGAGAAAATTATTTATTCCGAATAGCAGTCGTTTAGAGTTGAAAACTCCGCAACTATAATGTTGCATCTAAAAAGAATCATCCAATATTATTCGGGCAATAAAAATGGCAAATCACAAATCATCGTTAAAGAGAATTAGAGCAAACGAGAAGAAAAGATTGAGAAATCGTTTCCAGCACAAAACTACTCGTACTGCTATCAAAAGACTTCGTGAAACTGAAGACAAAGCAGTAGCTTCTGAACTTTATAAAAAGGTTTCTTCAATGCTTGATAAATTAGCAAAGAAAAACGTAATTCACAAAAACAAAGCAGCGAATCAAAAATCAAAATTGGCTAAGGCTCTTGCAAAATTAGCAGCTTAGTTTTTTTCGTTGGAATCTCAAAAAAGACCTTTTTCTACTCAGAATAAGGTCTTTTTTTATTGGAAAAAATCATGAACTCATACGACAACGTTCACTTAAACATCAAATCTTGGGCAGAAGAAGACCGCCCGAGAGAAAAACTTTTACTGAAAGGTAAAGCCGCACTTTCTGACGCTGAATTATTGGGAATTCTGATAGGTTCTGGAATTCAGAAAATGACTGCCGTGGATGTTGCCAAAATAATTCTGCAAAGTACCGAAAATGATTTGAACCAGTTGGCGAAACTTTCGGTAAAAGACCTTTCAAAATTTAAAGGAATTGGAGAAGCCAAAGCTATAACCATTGTAAGTGCCTTAGAATTAGGGCGAAGGAGAAAAGAATCTATTTCGGCAGAAAGGCAAAGAATTACATCATCAAACGATGCCTACAATGTAATGAAGCCGCATTTGATGGATTTACCCTACGAAGAATTTTGGATTATTTTATTGAACCGTGCCAATCAAGTCATGAAAACTGAACGGATAAGTTCGGGCGGAGTTTCTGGAACGGTTGCTGACCCAAAGATAATTTTCAAATCAGCATTAGAGAATTTAGCCAGTGCCATGATTCTTTGTCATAACCATCCTTCGGGGAATTTAACACCCAGTCAGGCAGATAAAGATTTGACAAAAAAACTACGAGAAGCGGGTCAATTATTGGAAATCCCGATTCTCGACCATATCATTTTTACAGACAGAAAATACCTCAGTTTTGCAGATGAAGGGATTCTTTGAGTTGGAAACTGTTTAAACTTTCTTGCAAACAAAAAAGCCGTAGCGAAGAGCAACGGCTTTTTTGTTTTTCAAGAAATGAGAACACTACTTTCCTCTTTCTTCATAGATTTTTTGCAATTTCAAACCTACATAGATAGACCCTGCCATCAAAGTGATAAAAAATACTAAAGCCTGGATTGTTCCTACTGACATATCGTTAGTTGATTTATTTTTAGAAGCTGTTTAAACTTTCTGTTTTGTTTTAAAATTAGGCTATTTTTAGAGTCAGTATTTTGAAATTCTTGACATATAGCAGAGCTACATTGAGAGAATTTCAGAATACTGGATTTAAAAAGAGTCCATTTTAGGCGAAAGAGAAAGTTTAAACAGCTTCTTTGATTATAATACAAAGTTAAAAGCAAAAACTGAGTTCACAAAATCAAAGAACTCCTTTTGTTGAAGGCAAGTTGTCTAAATCCTTGATGTCTCTTTTCACTGCCATTTTGATAGATTTGGCAAAACCTTTAAAAATAGCTTCAATTTTGTGGTGTTCGTTGTCGCCTTCTGCCTTGATATTGAGGTTACATTTTGAAGTATCCGTGAAAGATTTAAAGAAATGATAGAACATTTCAGTAGGCATTTCTCCGATTTTTTCTCGTTTGAAAGTTGCATCCCAAACCAACCAATTTCTCCCAGAAAAATCAATTGCAACTTGTGCCAAAACATCATCCATTGGTAACAAATACCCGTATCTACTAATGCCCCGTTTGTCTCCCAATGCTTTTAAATATGCTTCTCCGAGTGCCAAAGCGGTATCTTCAATGGTATGATGTTCGTCGATATGTAAATCTCCTTCTACTTTTATCGACAAATCTGCCCCTGAATGTTTGGCTAATTGGTCGAGCATATGATCAAAAAAACCAAGCCCTGTTTCCATTTTTGATTTCCCTGTACCATCAAGATTCAAGTCTATCCAAATTTTGGTTTCTTTCGTAATCCTTTCTACCGAAGCTTTTCTTGCGGGTAATTTAAAAAACTCATAAATTTCCTTCCAATCCTCCGTTAATAAGGCAGTTGCATTTTTCAATTCTTCGGATTCTGGCTCATTCTTTCCAATAAAAATTGCTTTTGCTCCCAAATTTACTGCCAATTGAATATCCGTCAGGCGGTCACCGATTACATAAGAATTTGCCAAATCGTATTCATCTGAGAAATATTCGGTCAACATTCCCGTTTTAGGTTTACGAGTTGGTGCATTTTCATGGTCGAAGGTACGGTCAATATGAACGGCATCAAAACGAATATTTTCACCCGCCAAAATTTCCATCATTTTATTTTGAGGTTTCCAAAAGGTATCTTCTGGAAAAGAATCCGTACCGAGACCATCTTGATTTGTAACCATAACCAAATGATAATCAGTCTCTTCCGCTATTTTTCTAAGATTTGTCAGAACATTTGGCAGGAATGCTAATTTTTCAAGAGAATCAACTTGAAAATCAACTGGTGGTTCAACGATAATGGTACCGTCACGGTCAATAAATAATACTTTTTTCATTTTTTTAGCTGTCAGCTTTCGGCAATTAGTTTTTGCCGTAGTATAAAATTTGAGTTCAAAATTGAACCTGCGAAGAATAATTTTTCAAAATTACCACAGGAAGACTTCAAATTCATCAAGAATTGACCTTTAACTCAAATATTTTTAGGTAGATTCACCTATTTGAACGGATTTAGGATAATAGATTGTAATTTTGAGGAAATATTATTTAAAACATTTTTAGCAAGAAGCGGTTTGAATTTTCTCTTTTGATTTGAAACTATTGTAATTTTGAATCGGTTTTCACGAAATTTTAGACATATAGCAGAGCTACATTGAGAAAATTTTGTGAAAACTGATTCAAAAAGACTTAGTTTCAGACAAAAGAGACAGTTTAAACAGCTTCATTAAAAAACCTTACGCTTTACAGATGAATTTATTAGCAGAATTAAAAGAAACCCTCAATACCAATGTTACTTCCAAAGTTGCAACGTTATTGGGCGAGAAAGAAGATAAAACCAAAGTTGCCATAGAGAGTTTAATCCCTACAATTTTGGGTGGTTTAATGAAACGTGCATCCAACGAATCTGGGGCGGCAACGTTAATGAATGTTATCCAGAAAGGCAATCATGATGGTAGTATTGTTGAACAAATTAGCCATTTCCTGAGCAGTAAAGACAATCTCACGAACCTCACAACGTCTGGTCATAGCATTGTAAGTATGCTTTTGCCCGATAAAAAAAGTTCGATTGCGAATCTAATCTCTGGCTTTGCGGGTGTTCGTAATTCTTCTGCAACTACATTATTAGCTATCATTTCTCCAATTATTTTGGGTAGATTAGGAAGTGAAGTCAAAAAACAATCTCTGTCTAAAGAAGGCTTAGCTAATTTTTTGATGACCCAAAAAGACTATCTTTTAGATGAAATTCCAGAAGGTCTTGAACATAAATTGGTGGATACTTTGGGTATTGGTAGCCTTCTCAATCAAGAAAGTAGAAGTGTAAATTTCCCGACGGCAACTCCGATAAAATCTTCATCGAGTCCTGTAAAAAATTATGAAGAAGAAGAAAGAAATCGTCCGAATTATGACGATTTAGACTCAAATAGTTCTTCTGGAATGCCTAAATGGCTTTTACCTGCAATTTTAGGAGCAGTCACTTTAGGTATAATTGGCTACTTTCTTTTTACTTTTGACTGGAACTCTCTCAATCAATCTTCATCAGAAGAACCTACCGATTCATTGAATACAGAGCAAGTAACTGGGGTAAAAATTGATACCACGGCAAACCCAACAAAAGCAGTTACGGATTCTACAAAAATCAAAGATTCAACCGCAGTTGCTACGACTTTGCCTGCTGGGAAAATGATTGGTATGAATTTGCCAGGTGGTAGTAAAATTGATTTGCCAGATGGTTCTTTCAATTTTCAGTTTGTAAAATACCTGCAAGATTCAACTTCGAGAGCTGGAAAATCATTGGTTTTTGATAATTTGAATTTTGAAGCGAATACAACGACTTTAGTCCCTGGTGCTGACAAGACCGTCATTGATTTAGCAAAAATCATGAATGCTTATCCGAAAGTTCAAATCAAATTAGTGGGATATACTGATAATCAGGGAGATACGACTGCAAACAAAAGATTGTCTTTGAAAAGAGCAATCACCGTTAGAGATATTTTAATGACTCAGGGTGTGAATCAAATCAGAATTGATTTCCAAGGCAAAGGACCTTTTAACCCAATTGCAAGCAATGGTACTGCCGAAGGTCGTGCAATGAATCGTAGAATTGAAATGAAAGTTGTTCGGAAATAATGGTATTTTTGGAAAGTCCTAAGTATTATGTATTAAGTCCTAAGAAATTTCTACCAAGTACGATTTTATTTTGGAAAATTGTAAATCTAACATTACTATTTTTGACTCAAAATTGGGGGTTTTATTTTTACAATTTTCCAAAATTACGCTTGGAAAAATCAATAATTGCCTTGGTTGCACCTTGATTTTTCAAAACATAATTTCCTGAAATTTGTCCTACTTTTTTTCGCAAAAAATCATCTTCGTATAATTCAGTAATTTTCTCTGTGAATTGGTTCGTATTTTCAATCACAAACGCCCCTCCTTCTTCTATTAATTGTACTGCTTCTTGGAATTTTTTATAGTTTTTGTTACCAAAAAAAATGGGCAAACCAAAAGTCGCAGCTTCCAGAATATTGTGTAACCCTTTGCCGTAAGCACCTCCAATCCAAGCAAAATCTGAATACTGATACAAAGATGATAGCATTCCTATATTATCAATTATCAAAACATCAAACCTTTGAATATCAGAAGGTTGCAGATTATTCTTTCCTATTTCTGAGTACTTTAAAACACTCTTTCTCTGTTCTAAAATGGTCTTCCATGAATTAATTTCAGCATCATGGATTTCGTGCGGTGCGATGATAATTTTAAGTTTTCGAGAAAAATTTTGCAGAAAATGAGCTATCACGTCAAAGTCTTGTTTCCAGCATGAACCCACAATGAACAGTTTTTCATTTTGCTTGAAAGCCTCTATCAAAGGTAGGTTTTTACGGGCATCCGCAATTTGTTTTACTCTGTCGAAACGAGTATCACCTGCAATTGTAACATTCTGAATATCAATATTTTGCAATAAAATTTGAGAAGTTTCATTTTGAACAAAAAAGTGGGTAATATTCTTCAAAATTTGGCGATGAAAGCCTCCATAAAACTGAAAGAAAATTTGATTTTCTCTAAAAATTGTAGAAAAAGAAATTACAGGAATTGATTTTTGATGAAGTACTGAAATATAATTATGCCAAAATTCATATTTGACAAAATAGGCAATTTCAGGCTTTACAATTGCAATAAATTTCTTGGCATTTTCAGGAGTATCGGCTGGCAAATAAAATATAAAATCTGCCCCTGCATAGTTTTTACGAATTTCGTAACCAGACGGAGAAAAGAAAGTTAACAGGATTTTATAAGTTGGAAAATGTAACTTAAAAGCCTCAATTACGGGTCTCCCCTGCTCGAATTCACCCAGACTTGCACAATGAAACCATGCGATTTTTGTGTTTTGTTCTTCCGAAAAAGTAACTTGAAGTTTTTCAAAAATAGTCTCTCTTCCTGTAAGCCATAATTGGGCTTTGGTATTGAAGGGACTCACCAATTTTATGACAAACTGATATAAAAATATAGAAAAATTATAGAGTAATTCAGCCAATTGTTTTCTGTTTTTTTCTTGAAAGGAGATGAAGCTGTTTGAACTTTCTCTTTTGACTAAAATGGACTCTTTTTAAATCCAGCTTTCCAAAATTCTTTCAATGACTCGGCGTCCCCGTAGTCTGCTATATGTCAAGAATTTTGAAAAACTGACTTTAAAAATAGCCTAAATTTTAGAACAAAACAGAAAGTTCAAACAGCTTCAATATATTTTGAATCAAAATTACAGCAAAATAGTTATACATACATCGTAGTAATAGTGAAACAACAATCATTACAAAATTAAAGAATGAACTGGAATCAACTTACAGAATTATCACAATTAGAATCTATCAAAGAAGAGTCAAATTCAACCCCCGTTTTGATTCTGAAACATAGTACAACTTGCTCAATTTCAAAGACAGCTTTAAATCGTTTGGAAAGAAATTGGAATCAAGATAGTGTAGGAACTCTGAAACCTTACTATTTAGATTTGTTAAGTTACCGCCCGATTTCTTCGGCAATTGCATCTTTTTTCGATGTCGAACATCAATCGCCACAAATTTTACTAATTAAAAATGGTGTTTGCACATACTCAGCAACACATTTTGATATTAATTTTGGTGAATTATCAACTCAATTGTAACTCAATGAGGGTGTTTGAACTTTCGGTTTCTCAATAGACGTTTTTTATGCAAGATTCTAATACATACGATTTCATCTTTGCTGGTGGCGGTCTGGCAGGACTTTCTTTGGCATATTACTGCAACAAAGAGGAAAGTTTACGTCATAAAAAAATCCTGATTATTGATAGAGACGCTAAAGAAACTAATGACCATACTTGGTGTTTTTGGGAAAAGGGCGTTTCTCCTTTTGAAGAAATTGTTTTCAGAAAATGGTCACAGGTTTGGTTTCATGGAACAAATAATTTCTCGAAATTACTGCAACTCGGTGAATATCAGTACAAAATGATTCGAGGCATTGATTTTTATGAATATGTAATTCCGATTCTTCAAAAAAATCCGAATATTACATTTTTACAGGCATCCGTTTTAGAAACGGAGAATCCGAGTGATACTGAATCTGTAAAAGTAAAAACTGATTGTGGGGATTTTTGGGCAAAAGATTTTGTATTCGACAGTGCCTATCGGTCGAACTATCAGAAGCCTCAGTACCAAAATATGTTACAGCATTTCAAGGGTTGGGTAATCGAGACGGAAGAGCCTGTTTTTCAACCAGATGAGCCAACGCTTTTTGATTTTAGAACAGAACAAAAAACGGAATGTAGGTTTGTGTATGTGATGCCTCATTCGGACAAAAAAGCGATAGTTGAATACACCGTTTTCTCTGATAATCTAATACAACAGTCTGAGTATGAACACTATCTGATAGAATATATTGAAGACAAAATTCTTTCTAAATTACCAGAATTAGAAAAATCGGTAGTGTATTCAATCAAAGAAGAAGAGTACAAAATTGATGAAACAGAGTTTGGAATTATCCCGATGTCTGATGAACCTCACATCCAAATTCCTGCTCCGAAAGTCATACGCATCGGTACGGCAGGCGGCTACGTAAAGGCATCTACGGGCTATAGTTTTCAACGACAACAAAGAAGATTACAAAAACTTACTCAAGAGTTAGTGACCTCAAAATCAGATTTTTACGAGTTTGAAAAAGGGAAAAAATCTTGGAAAAAACCAAAATATATTCCGTCTTGGAAGAGTTTGTTAGATACAATTTTATTGAGAGTGATGCTAACCAAAAAGCATTCGACAGATGATATTTTCACGAATCTTTTCAAGTACAACTCAACTGAAAAAGTACTTAGATTTTTAGACGAAGACACCACTTTTTGGCAAGACATAACTTTAATTACAACCGTTCCAATCATGCCATTCGTGAAAGCCGCTTTGGAGATTATTGGTCGGGTTGTTAGGGGGAAATAGAGATTCATTGTACTACCTCTGCTCCAAATTTATAAACTTGTCCAACCCAACCTTTAAACTTTGAACCATTGCCATCACTAATGCAAGTCCATTGTAGTTTACCTTGTGTTAATGTCCAGAAATAACTTTTACCTGTTTCATTGTAATTGGCAACTTTTGCCGAAGGAACGTGTGGGCAATTTGTGATAATTTTAGAATATCCTATCTTTTTTAGGTTTTTCAATTCAAAATTACAGAAGAATTCGAGTCCAATAAATACTCCTTCGGGTGGGAAATTAATTTTCAAATCAGAAATATCTATTTTAAGATTTGGTGAAATTACATCTATTGTTTTGATAATTTCTTTGGTCAAAATATCATCTTTAGGCAAGCCGTCTGCTCCAACAGAAAACATCCTAATCCGTGCTTTTGAACTTTTTCCACCTTCGGATAAATCAACGTTTAAATCAAAAAAGAGTTTGTTTACATAGCCTAAATCTCCTGTTGGGTTCTTTATGTGGTTCACAAATACACTAAAATCATTTTTTCCTCCAGGACTCCATCCCTTGAAAAAGGTATTTTCTTTATAATAGCCAAGCATTTTCTTGATAGGTTTTGCAGGACGAACTACGGCTTCGGCTAATTCTATGACTTTGGGGGTTAAATAAATAACTGAGTTTTTCAAATTATCAATGTCTTTTTTTGAGAGAACTACTTTTTGGTAGCTTAGATGACTTATATAAAGTGTATCATTTTGAGAAATAGCTAAATCAAACGAACCATCTTCATCTGAATATGTTCCATTTCCTTTTTGGTTTGCAATAGCAGCTAAATAGACAGGCTCATTAGTTGTTTTGTCTTTAATGAAAATCGTTCCGTTTTGTGCAAAGGTTGAGGATAGAGTTGTGAAGAAAAGCAGTATTGCAAGTCTATATTTCATCAGAATTTTTAGATTTACTTAAAAATATGTTTTCGTCTTACAGAATTAGTCTTATTTCAAAAAAAGCCCCTCAGCAATTAACTGAGGGGCTTTTTTAAAATGACTATATTCAAGATTAATTAAAGAAATCTCTCATTTTCTCGAAGAAATTTTTATCTCCTTTATTCGGTTTTGGTTGGAAGTTCGGAGCTTCTCTGAATTTTTCTAAAATCTCAATTTCTTCTTTTGTTAAGAATTTTGGAGTCCAGATGTTTATGTGAATCAGTTGGTCACCAACACCATAGCCGTTAATTTCTTTGATTCCTTTTCCTTTCAAACGGAGGATTTTCCCTGCCTGAGTTCCTGCTTCAATCGTGATTCTTGCCTTGGCATTGATTGTCGGCACTTCAATAGTTGTTCCTAATGCTGCATCTGCAAAATTCAAGTGCAAATCATACACTACGTTTGTGCCGTCTCTGTGCAGTACTTCGTGTGGTTCTTCTTCTACAATTATCAATAAATCTCCTGCCACACCTCCACGTTGAGGGACATTTCCTTTACCACTCATCGAAAGTTGCATTCCTTCTGCCACACCAGCAGGGATTTTGATTGGGATAATTTCTTCTTCCAAAACACGCCCTTCGCCAAAGCAAACGTCACAACGAGAACTAATGATTTTTCCTTCTCCATTACAAGTCGGGCAAACACCTGTTGTTACCATTTGTCCCAACATAGTTTGTTGTACTCTTCTTACTTGTCCAGCACCGTTACAAGTTTGGCAAGATTTCAAATCTGTACCATTTTTTGCACCGTTTCCTCCACAAGATTTACAAGAAACATGGCGTTTTACCTTGATTTTTTTATCAACACCATTGGCAACTTCTTCGAGATTGAGTTTTAATTTAATTCTCAAATCTGAGCCTTTTCTCACACGGCGTTGTTGACCACCGCCTCCACCGCCAAAGAAACTTCCGAAAGGGCTATCCTCTCCGAAAACATCTCCAAATCTTGAGAAAATATCGTTCATGTCCATACCTTGACCGCCAAAGCCACCACCAGCAGCCCCACTCATACCTGCATGACCAAATCTGTCATACTGAGCTTTTTTCTGAGCATTAGATAAAACTTCGTAAGCCTCAGCAGCTTCTTTAAATTTTTCCTCAGCAGCTTTATCGCCCTGATTTTTATCGGGGTGATACTGCATTGCCATTTTGCGGTATGCCTTTTTTATTTCTTCTTCGGAAGCACTTTTTGCTACTCCCAAAACTTCGTAAAAATCTCTTTTCTGTGCCATTAAAAGTTAATGATTTTTGAGTTGAGAAATAGCTTTTGGCTCTCAGCTTTCGGCTATAAACTTGACTTTCAGATAATTGTGCAAATATATATTACCCTAAATCAACTCCTTCAACTACTTATATTTTAATATGACCGTATATTTTTCATAAAAACTGACGAACATCGAAAAACGAAAATCCAACATCGAAAATTTAACTTCCCACAATTACTTTTGCAAAGCGAATCACTTTGTCATTGAGGTAATATCCTTTTTCAATAACATCAAAAACTTTTCCTTTTGCGTCCTCGTCTTGTACAGGAAACTGAGCGATACAGTCATGCAAATCTGCATTGAAAACCTCTCCTTTTGCCTCTATTACTTTCAAACCTTTTGCCGAAAAAACAGCATTTAACTTACTGAAAACCAATGCAATACCTTCTGAAATTTCACCTTCTTTAGAATTTGCTACTGCTCTTTCGTAGTCATCAACAACGGGTAATAAATCACCCAAAACTTTTTCAGAAGCTGATTGAAACATCTCTAATTTTTCTTTTGCAGTACGTTTTCTGAAATTGTCAAAATCTGCATAAAGGCGTAAGTATTTGTCCTTCAATTCTGCTAACTCATTTTGAAGTTTTTCAGTTTCAGAAATCTCTTCTACTGCCTCTTGTTCTTCCACAGTTTCTTCTGTCGCATTTTCTGCCAATTCGTCATTGGGAAGTACAATTTCCTCAACATTATCGTTTGGTAATTCTTCTGTATTGTTCATTATTGGTAATGTGTAATTATTTTCAATGTAAAAAATGTCATTTCCTTGAAATAAAGTACTGATAATCAGTCAATTAATTACTAATCGCTAAGAATATATTTCTTTATTTCTTTATAAAATTCTCAAATCACTTGCCAAAAACGAATTGCTGACAATTTGGCGGTCGGCAGTCGGCTTTCGGCAATTGGCTATCAGCAAATAATTTAGCCGATAGCTGACCGCCAATTGCCAATAGCCACATCACATCTGATAAAAAATTCGTTTTACTCTTTCACCTACGCCCGTCAGGATTTCGTAGGGAATGGTATTTATTTTTTTCGCTAATTCACTGATTGTCGGGTAGTTACCAAAAACTACCACCTCGTCTCCTTCTTCTGCTTGGGCATCTGTAATGTCAATCATGGTCATATCCATACACACATTCCCGATAACAGGGCAAGCTGTTCCATTCACTAAAACTTCTCCAACTCCATTGCTAAAACCTCTATCAAAACCATCGGCATAGCCAATGGCAATTGTGGCAACTTTGGTATCTCTTCGGGCAAAACCTTTGCGTCCATAACCAATTGACTCCCCTGATTTTACATTTTTAATCTGAGAAATCACCGTTTTTAAAGTCCCAACAGTTTGTAAAAAAACTTGGTCATCTGCTTGTGCCGCAACACCATACAAGCCAATGCCAAGACGAACCATGTCTAAACGAGCTTCTGGAAAGCGGGCAATTCCAGCAGAATTTGCTAAATGTCGAGACGGAAAATACCCAATTTGTTCACAAATATTATTTGCCATTTCTGTAAAAACGACAACTTGATTTTTGGTAAAATCGTCTAAATGAGCTTCATCAGCACCTGCTAAATGACTGAAAATAGAAGAAATCCAAAGATTGGGATTACTCCCCAAAGCCTCCAATAATTCTTGCAGATGCTCTGGTTCAAAGCCCAAACGGTGCATTCCTGTATCTAATTTTAAATGTATTTTACCCGATATTTGCTGAGAATCAATATAATCTGAATATTCTTTGAGGATTTTTAGGCTATAAATCTCTGGTTCGAGCTGAAAATTACTCATTTTCTGAAAATCACTACTTGCGGGATTCATCACCATAATTGGCGTATAAATTCCACTTTGTCTGAGCTTCACGCCTTCGTCTGCGTATGCAACAGCTAAGTAGTCAACCCCATGAAATTGCAACAAATTGGCAACTTCCGAACTCCCCGAACCATAAGCAAATGCCTTTACCATGACCATGATTTTGGTCTGAGAACCAACTTTTTCTCTGAAATAATTGAAATTATTCGTAACTGCATCTAAATTAATTTCCAGCACTGTTCCATGCGTTTTTTGGACAGTCCGATTGATGATTTGTTCAAAGCCAAATTTCCTTGCACCTTTCACCAAAACAATAGCATTTTGCAAATTTGAGAGGCTAAATTCTTTCAGGAAACTTTCCGTATTTTTATAGAAAAGTGCATCCGATTTGAAATATTTCTTATTCCTTGAAATGACTTCTCCGATACCCACAAAAAAGCGGATTCCTTTATCTGCAATCAGTCGAGAAATCTGTAAATATAAATCTCTTTCGGGAATACCCGTTTCCAGTAAGTCACTCAGAATCAGAATCTTATTGGGTCTTTGTTGTTGTTGACTCAGAAAATTTAAGGCAATTGTAAGCCCTGCTAAATCATTGTTATAAGTATCATCAATCAAGTAACAATTATTGATTCCCTCCTTCAATTCTAAACGCATCGACACTGGGCGAAGCATTGGTAAGCGAGACTGAATTTCGGCTTCGGTGAAACCTAAATGTAACATCAGGATTACGCAATGTACAAGGTTTTCGATGGAAGCATCGTCTGTAAAAGGTACTTGAAAACTTAAATTTCTCCCTTTAAAATCGACACTCAATTGGGCTGATTTCTTCTCAATTTTCCAGTCAATTCGGATACCACCAGACAAAACCCTCGACCATGCCAATAGCTGACAATCTGGATTTTGATGAATAAATTCTTTTTGGATTACTTCGTCAATTTCGGTATAATCTGCACAATAAATCAGTGTTTTTACATGGGCGAACAAATGAGCTTTCTCATTGATTTTCTGATGGTTAGATTCAAAAAACTCGTTATGTGCAGTTCCTATATTCGTAAAAATTCCGATAGTAGGTTGGATAACTTTTTCTAAGTTTTCCATCTCGTTCGGTCGAGAGATTCCTGCTTCAAAAATCCCAAAATTATGCCCTTCATTCAATTGCCAAACTGACAATGGCACACCAATTTGTGAGTTATAACTTTTGGGACTTTTCACGATTTTATAACGCTGACCGAGCAACTGCGAAAGCCATTCTTTCACAATCGTTTTGCCATTGCTACCAGTAACTGCCAAAACTGGAATATGGAATTTCTCTCGATGGGCTTTTACTAAATACTGTAAAGCCAAAATACTGTCGTTTACTTGCCAAAAATTAGCTTCCGAAAACTGAGCAATTTCTCTAAGAAAAGATTTGGTACAACCGTCTTTTTCTACCACAAAATCTCTTACACCTTTACGATAAAGTTCAGATACGTATTGGTGTCCGTCGTGGTGTAATCCTTTGATTGCAAAGAAGATAGATTGCGATGGAAAACTTAATTGACGGCTATCGTTCAATAAAAAAGTAGCTTCTGTATTGATGGGTTCAGTAAGGAATTTCATTGAATTGGGGGTATATACTGATGGCAATTTGCTTTTGGAGTTTGATAAAAATCGAGATACATTTAAGGGAAATTGTAGAAAATAAAGTACCAATTTTACCACAAAAGTCATAAAGAAAACAAAAGAAAATTAATAAAAAGCTTTGTTTTCTTTGTGACTTTTGTGGTAAAAAAGAAAGTACACGGTACTTTTAAATTTACAAATTCCCCAAAACCAAAAGCTAAATGCAAGTTAGGAAAATGCGATGAGATGATTCGTGGAAAATATTGAAAAATAAAATATTAGTACTATTCTCATCTGAATTTCAATATTCTACTATAATTGTAGAGTACTGAATGGTAGTTTTCTAAGAACTCAATTTTTGTTGAAAATTTATTGCAAAAATATCAACAAAAATCTTTGGAAGTATGGAAAAAAATCTCTAAGTTTAATTAAGCAAATCAGCCGTGTACCCTCCCGAACCTTATTGGATATGGAGGGCTTTTTAGTCTTTTAACGCTTGTGAAATATGCAACACTCAAACTCGAAATGACATACTATCAAAGGTAATTGTTCGACGTTGGGTGTTTTTTGTTTGTCAAATATTTAACTAAAAAGTAATAATATTCATACAAGTTCGGAAGTTTGCCAAAAGTTGTTTGCCGCTATAATCATTTTTCAACTTTAAACATTAATTGCGTATGAAATTGCAAATGCACTCAATTCATTTCGACGCTGATCGGAAGCTGTTAGATTTTATTCAACAAAAACTTGATAAATTGGACACATTCTACGACCGAATAACTGGAGGGGAAGTTTTTCTGAGGGTGGACAAAGACAATAACAAAGTAAATAAATTATTAGAAATAAAAATTGATGTGCCAGGTGGGACGCTCTTCGTAAGGGAAAAAGCTCGAAGTTTTGAAGCTGCAACCGATGTAGCATTGGAAGCTCTGAAAGGTCAATTGAAAAAATTCAAAGAGAAAGTACAAGTAAAAGCCAGTGATTCTAAGTCGATAATGCTAACAATGGCAATGGAATCATGAGTAAGTTGATGAGTTTTAAGTTATTAAGTCTCTAATGATGAGACAGTTAATTTTCTTAAAAAATACAAAAAAGGGACTTCAAAATTGAAGCCCCTTTTTTGTTGAAAACTATTTACTAAAATCTGAGTTTTAAATCCAAAGTCTCTGATTTTCGTATGTGAAAGGCAACCATTTTTATATTTTTTACGATAAAGAATAAGGAATATGACATTACTCATAGACCATTCATCAACCATTTGTGCCATCACTGAATAACGAAATACTCCTTGAACTTTTGGAGGGAATCCAGAAGTCTGATAGGAAGAGTCAAAAACGTTTGTATGAATGTTTTTTCTCTTTTTCTATGAGTGTGTGTATGCGTTATGCCAAAGACCGTGAAGAAGCCGAAGAACTGGTGAATGATAGTTTTATGAAGGTTTTCAAGAATCAAAAAGAATTTCTGCCAGACAAAGTAGAGCCACTAAAGGCTTTTAGGTCATTTCTGAAACGTGTGCTTATCAATACTTCAATTGATAGATACAGAGCAAATATCAAGTTTGCCATGAATCAATCACTCGATGAGAAGCATGATAATATTGCCCATACTGAAGCAAATGCCTTTGACGGTTTGGTCTATGAAGAATTGATTGGTTTGGTTCAGAAGTTAAGTCCAGCGTATCGGACTGTCTTTAACTTATATGTAATTGACGGATTTAGCCACGACGAAGTGGCAAAGAAATTAGGGATTTCGGAAGGAACTTCAAAATCTAATCTTTCAAAAGCAAGAGTGAAATTACAAGAAATGGTAAAAAATGTTAATCGAGAAATTTATGAACGTTATGCCTAAATAATTGAAATTGTCTTTCAAAAAACTTTTCAATTTCATTTTTAGGTTTTCTATTATGGAACAATTTGACAACAAAAACAACATGGATGATATTTTTCGGAAAGCTGCCGAAGAGTCTCACTATGACTTTAATCCAGACGCTTGGGAACGTTTGGAAGAAAAACTGATTGCCGTAGATGACAGTATGTTTTTTAGTAAAGCACTGAAATTTAGAGCTTTAGAGTTAGCTGCATTGGTTTTAATTTCCACATTTGCCGTAACTTTGACGAATGTGTTTTCAGATAAAAAAGTAGAAGTAACTAAGGCAAATAATGAATCAAAATCTTTGAATGCTACTCAAAAACCAACTTTTTCAACAAAAACAAGTAAGAAAATCGAAGAAAATAGCGGTATTAGTTCAGAAAAAATAACAAAATATAATTCTCAAAATAAAGTTAATAGCCCATCTGAAAACCCGAATAGCATAACTTCTTATTCTGTAAAAAGTATTTCGAGTCTCTCAAGAAAAGTAAAAGCAAATTCTATAATTCCAGAGAAAACTTACGATAATTCAAAACAAAATTTTGTAACTAATGAGTCAGTTTCAATTATTGAAACTCAAAATTTAATACCTGAATCATCTGAAAATCAATTGCTTAGAAATTCAATCAACTCTGTAAACCTTCTTGATTCAAAAGAAAAAACTTCTCCGTTGTCTGTTAGTAATTTAGAAAATACAGAAGAATTTGATTATCCGATTCAAGAAGTTTTACCGAAAAAGAAAGCTAAAATTTCAGACAAAGGTAATCTCAGTATTTTGGTTGGATATGCACCAGATTTGAGTTCGGTTGGCTTTAAGAATTTTGGAGAGATTGGGCAAAATGCAAATTTCCAATTAAAATATCAGGCTCTGAAAAATTGGGCAATTTCAGCAGGCGTAACTATTTCTGATAAAAAATATAACGCTTTACCAGAAGAATACCGCCCACAACCTCAGATTTGGACGATTTGGGCAAAACCAGACAGAATTTCTGGAGATTCAAAAGTACTTGATATTTCATTGAATATTCACAGAACTTTGGTTTCTGGAGATAGATTCAAAATTTATGCAACAACGGGTTTGTCGTCTTACTGGATTTTGGAAGAAAAATATCAATATTATTTTGATGTAACAGGAAGTAAAATGGATGTTCCTGTGAACAAGGAAAGTCAAGCGATTTTTGGAGTGAGTAATTTCTCGATTGGCTATGAACAAAAACTCAATAATAGACTTGCATTGGTAGCAGAACCGTATTTAAAGACACCCTTGACTCAAGTAGGTTTTGCCAAAATGAGACTTTTTAGTGCTGGTCTGAATGTTTCTGTGAAATATAATTTAGGAAAATTTTAAGTATAATAGTGGTTGATGATGTAAAAAGCCCGAACCTTTAAGGATTGGGCTTTTTTTATACACTTTCTAAAAGCCAGACTAAATGTTCAACTTCTATTTCTCCATCTACCTGTAAATCAGCTTGTTGGTAGAATTTCAAGCGACTATGATACCGATTTTCAATATCATGTAAAACATCTTCGTCTGACTTATTTTTATCAATTAATGGACGATTATTAACGGTTGAATTGATAATTCGTTTGGCTAAAATTGCAGGGGGTACATCCAAAAAAATAGAAATCCCATTGGCTTTGATAAATTTCATATTATCAAAAAAACAAGGTACTCCTCCACCAGTTGAAACAACCAATTGCTGATTGGGCTTGATTTGCTTTAAAATTTCGCTTTCAACTTTACGGAAATAATCCTCTCCTTTTATCTTGAAAATATCAGCAATACTCGCCATTTCCTTCACTTCGATACGCTCGTCCATGTCAACAAAAGTAAAATTGAGTGCTTTTGCCAATAAACGTCCCAAAGTGCTTTTCCCAGACGAAGGCATTCCTATTAAAAATATATTTTTCATGGTTTTACATAATTTGAAAATATACCAATTTGGAAATTTATACAATTTGAAAATTTGAAAAGGTACCAATTTGGAAATTATGGATTGATCAAATTTCGTTTTCTATTCAACTAACTTCCAAATTAACACATCTCCAAATTTTCAAATCAACTAATTTTCAAATTAAGCAAGTTGAGTTACTTCAATTTTTCCAATACTTCTTCTTTACTTGGCACATCATTTCCAGACCATTTTCCTACTACAGTTCCATCTTTTAGTAACCATAAAACTGGATTGGCACGAGCGATTGTTTTCAGCACTTTTACGTCTGCACTTACCGCAGGAATTGCCATTGGATGTTTGGTATAAAAGTCTAAAACATCTTTATCTGCCGAACCACTCACTAACCAAACCGAAACATCTGTATTGGCAAGAGATTTGGATAAATCATTGATTTCTTGAAAGTTAGCATCATTAAATTTCTTGATAATCGGCGAAACTACCATTAATTTCACCCCTGCAAAACTCTCTGCTGTATAGTTAGTAGTGTCTCCATCTCTGAAAATACTGTAATCGGTAATTTTGGCTTTTGCTTCATCCTGATTGAGGGCAATCATCTCTTTAAATTTAAGTGTAGTGTCAGTTGGCATTTGGTCAAATTCAAGTTTTTCTCCATTTTTTTCATAAATATATTTGAACTTCATCACTGCCGAAGGTTTCATATTTTTAGGAATATTCTGCCCAATGGCATACGGAAGTCCATCGTTTGGTGGCAAAAAACGAATAGCATATACTGCCAAACCTATACTGAAAATAGTAGCCATTCCTACGAACATTCCTGTAGATTTTTCAGCAAAAATATTACGCTGCCAAAGGATAATTAAGATAAAAAACAGCAAAACCATGTCCTTCGTGAAGGATGTCCAAGGCTTCAATTTTATCGTTTCTCCAAAACAACCGCAATCGGTTACTTTGTTGTAATATGCTGAATAAAAAGTGAGAAAACCGAAGAAAATAACGGTCGCCAAGAGTATCCAAGAAGCCGTTTTTAGCTTGTACTGAACCAATAAACAAACGCCCAAAACAAGTTCTAAGGCACACATAAATACGGCTACATACAAGGCATAAGGAACCCAAAAGTGCCAAAAACCTGCCATAAATGGAAAATCAGTAGCAAAAACATCAAAATATTCTTCGAGTTTTATCTCTGTCCCAACGGGGTCATTGAGTTTAATAAGCCCTGAAAAAATAAAAACTACTCCGACAAAAATTCTGGAAAAATGTGCAATAAATTTCATGATTATGATTGATTTTAGCTATTAGACTTCCTGCGAAAGTCTTTAAAAAACAAAGTTAAAATGTAAAAAATAAGTTTGTTGTTAATGAAAAGTTAAATTTATACAGTTAATGAGTTGAAGGTTGATGAGTAAAAAAAGTAGATTGAAACTCTCATTAACTCATAGACTTTCAACTCATTAACTTTTAGATAATTCCCATTTTTATCAAACAAAAAACGGAATAATTAAGAATATCTTGATAGTTTGAGATGATTCCTTCTGAAGCAACTGTAACGCCTTGATTATCCTCTATCTGCTTGACTCTTAGTAGCTTAACCAAAATTTCATCCGTCATCCCTTCTACTCGCATATCTCGCCAAGCCTCACCGTAATCATGATTTTTTGCTTGGAGAAGTGTAAAGTTTTCTTCAGCGAAACGGTCGTACAAATCGGTTAATTCTGCCGTGGGAAGTTCGAGCCGTTCGTCATTATTCAAAGATAATTCTTGTTGAATCATCACCATGATACAATAGTTAATGATAGCAATAAATTCTCCAGAGAGGTCATCCGCTACTTTTTGCGTTCCTTTTTCTTGAATGGAACGAATGCGTTTGGCTTTGATGAAAATTTTATCAGTCAATGCCTGTGGGCGATACAACCGCCAAGAAGTACCGTAATCTTGGTTTTTTTTCTGAAATAATGTTTTGCAGAGCAAAATTACTTGTCGATATTCGAGTTCTGTATTCAAAATTGTTACTATTGGGCTTTAAGTAGTCGCTAAGTGTTAATTTAATAAGTTGTTAATAAACGTAATTCATTACATATCAAATACTTGTAGTATATGACGCTGTTTAAAATCTGATATTTCCCCAAAATTATCTCATAATCTTTAGAATTCAATATAAAACTGATTCACGTGACTATTAACTGCAAAGGCAAATTGATTGATTTATCCATTCCCAAGCTAATGGGAATTTTGAATATTACCCCTGATTCTTTTTATGAAGGAAGTCGGTTTATGGAATTGGACAAAATTCTTGCCCAAACCGAAAAAATGCTGAATGATGGTGCAACTTTTTTGGATATTGGTGGACATTCTACTCGTCCAGGGGCATCACCTGTGAATGAGGAAGAAGAAAAAAACCGAGTTTTACCTACAATTGAAGGGATTTTGAAGCATTTTCCAGAAGCATTAATTTCAGTAGATACATTTCGAGCATCAATTGCAAAAGAAAGTATTGAGCTTGGTGCGGTTATGGTAAACGATGTTTCGGGTGGGGATTTGGATGATAAAATGTTTGAAACTGTTGCAAAATTGGATGTTCCATACGTCCTTATGCACAGCCGTGGTACACCCGAAACGATGCTACAAATGACTCAATATGATGATTTGATAGTTGATATTTTAGACGATTTGCAAAAGAAAGTTCATCAACTTCGTCAGTTGGGGCAAAAAGATATTATCATAGATTTAGGTTTTGGTTTTGCCAAAAATATTGAACAGAACTATCAGTTAATCAATCACTTAGAAGATTTCAGTATCATGGAATTACCGATGTTAGTGGGTGTTTCGAGGAAGTCTATGATTTGGCGAAAATTAGATATTTCTCCAAAAGATTCGCTGAATGGCACAACGGCACTCAATATGATAGCTCTGATGAAAGGGGCAAAAATCCTGAGAGTGCATGACGTAAAAGAAGCAATGGAAACAGTGAAAATTTTTGAATATTGTAGAGCTGTGTAAATGGCTTTTAGCAATTGGCTGTAAGCTATAGCCTTTAAAATCAAGCAAATAGAAAAATATGCAAGAGACAATTTATTTAAACGGAGAGATTCTACCTGCCGACCAAGCAAAAATTCATGTTTCGGATTTGGGACTTTTGCGTGGGTACGGAATTTTTGATTTTTTTAGAGCAATAGATGGTAAACCAATTTTTATGGAAGATCATTTGGATAGATTTGAAAATTCTGCTCGATTAATGAATCTGCCAATTCCTGAAAATAGAGATACCTTGAGGGCGATAATTTTGGATTTAATCATAAAAAATCCTCATCAATTATTAGGAATAAAAATGATTATGACGGGCGGGTATTCGTTGGACGGTTATACGCCTGCCGAGAAAAGCAATCTCATTATTTTGCCTAAACCATTTTCGTTTAAGGAATCTCGGCAATCAATGAAATTACTTTCTTTGGAATACCAAAGAGAAATCCCTGAGATAAAAACATTGAATTATGCCGTTCCTATTTTGGCAATTCCGAAAATGAAAGCCATTGGTGCTGAGGACGTTATTTATCATAAAGACGGATTTATTTCGGAGCTTTCTCGGAGTAACGTTTTCATTGTGAAAAACGAAAAAATCATTACGCCCAAAGAAGGAGTTTTGTACGGAATCAGTAGAAAACACGTTTTGTCTTTCGGTAAAAAACAATTTGAGGTTGAAGAAAGGGCTGTTAGCATGAAGGAGTTTTATGAGGCAGACGAGGTTTTCACGACAGGTAGCACCAAAAGAGTAATTGCTATCGGACAGGTGGACAATCACATTTTTTCGGAAGGAAAAATTGGGAAAGTCACGAGTAAATTACAAGAACTTTTTTTGGAAGAGGAGAAATCTTACGCATGATTTTTTCCAAGAAATTTACCTCTTACGAAAAGTATATTTTTGATTTGATTTAAAAAATTATACTTTTGAGCAGTTTATTTATTCATTCACTTAAAACCGTCTATTGAAATGGGTTTAATGTCATTTTTTAAGGGTGTCGGAGAAAAAATCTTCGGAGGACACGCAGAGGTAGAACCAGCAAAGGCTGCTGAAGTTGAACCATTAAGAGCATCTGCTTTATTGGCACACGTAAAGAGTTTAGGGTTGGCTTATAACTCATTGACTGTCAGGACAAATGCCGACACTGTAACAATTGAAGGCGAAGTTGCCAAACAAGAGGATGCAGAGAAAATTGCTTTGGCAGTTGGAAATGTTGAAGGCGTAAAAGTTGTTGACAATCAGTTGGATGTAGCTGAACCAGCGGCAGAAGCACAATACCACGAAGTAAAGAAAGGCGAATCTTTGTCTTTAATTGCAAAACAGTATTATGGAAATGCAATGAAATACCCAGTTATTTTTGAAGCAAACAAGCCAATGTTGACAGACGTAGATTTGATTTATCCAGGTCAACTATTGCGTATTCCTGCATTATAATTATCTGAATTACAAATAGTTAAACGAAAAAATCCTCTCATTGTTGAGAGGATTTTTTCGTTTATTGAGCTTTTTTAAATACTCAAACTACCACTTACCCCTTTTGAAGGACAAGAGTGAAATGATTTTAATTCTCCTGCTCTCACTTGAATTAATCCAGTCCACTTAGCTACACCAGTGATTCCCCAAAAACATCTTTGGCTTGCAGAAGCATCTTTTTGTTTACAAAATAATCCATACCCAACTCCTGATGTTGAAGCACATACATTTCTTAGAGAAGGCCACCATCTTCTAAATAACTTGAATTGTGGATATGTGGTTGCAGCAACTGCGACTGCACCAACGTGCATATCTCCAAAAATTCTGAAACTTGAGCCACTATACCAAGAACCACTTCTACTTGTTATCGTAGGAAGACATATTCTTAATCTGGCTTCTCCAGCAGGAGCTTCTTTGAAATTCACAACTTTACCTGCTATCGTTGCCTCGCCATTTACATTTAATAAAGCCGCAGAAAACTGATCAACAGCAACTTTTGCATAAGGATTAGTTGCAAAGTCTAAATTGTCATTTTGCATCCATTTCTGAAACTCAGGTTCGATAGATTCCCTTGCAGAAACAAACCCCGCAATTTTATTGTCAAAATCTGTGATAGGCTTATTGATGTCGAATTTCTCGTTTACAGAAGTTTCGTCTATTTGGTCTTCATTCAAACCTCTTGCACTTAACCCACCTACATAAGCCTTCATGTATGCGTTATAGCTATCCTCTAATTGCTGTCTTTTCGCTACAAAAGCCTCCTCAGATTCAAACTCGTACATTTTTCCATTAAACTTTGGTACAGGAACTTCATCTGAAACTGGGATAATCCTTGCTGAACTCGGCTGTGTTCCATTGGTTTCTGGAGCAAGTCCATTCTTATCACAACTTACTAACATCGTAACCGATGCCACAACAACGCTCATGAGCGTTAAACGAATTTTTTGAATTTTGTTAAACATGACTTAAAGTTTTTGAGATGAAATGAGATGCCAAAATCGACATTCACTCTTAGAAGATTTAGGAAGTATAATTGTGACTTTATTTGTCAAAAAAAATAAAATAGAAAACCTAAGTCATTGAAAAACAAGACATTAAAAGATATAGATAATAATAATCGCTATATTTTTGTCACACATTCTTTTGTAATTTTGCAAAATGAATGAAGAAAAATATTTCCAAGAGATGAATAATAATTTCACTACTTCGGTCGTTGAAGTCTTCGTTGCTACCAAGACTATACCCATCCAACCAAAAACTGCAATTTAGCAACCAATTTCTCCCTTGCTGAAAGTCCATTTCTATCAACTATGTCAAACAAAAAAAGTTAAAAGGAAGCCGCTATTGATATGATTTTATCCAAAAACATCTCAACAAACTTTTTTAAATTTTTATTATTATGACAATGATCACAGGAAACTTTGTAATTGAAAATGTACCAACTTCAACAGATTCATTTGACCCAAAAAAGAATTTTGGATTGAATGAAGAAAACTTCAAAATTTTACTCAAAGAATTACAGGAAGGAAAGGAAAATTTGTTTGAAAAAATCTTTAAAAATCATTTCAAAGAATGTAAGAGGTTCTTGATTTTTAAATTGGGGGCATCCCATGATGATGCCCATGATACGACAATGGACACAATGATTCGTTTTAGAGAAATGTTAATTGCTAAAAAACTTTACTACGGAAATCTCTATTTTTCTTTTACTCAAATGGCGAGTCAGGCGTATTTGAAGAGTACAAAAATCCAAGATAATCATGAAGAATTAGGAGATATTAATCTGCCCACTGAAACTTACGAGGATTTATCGCCTGTTGCCGAGAAAGCACTTTGTGGATGTGATGAAAATTGCCAGAAAATTGTTAGATTTTATGTTTATGAAGGGCTAAAGCATGAACAAATTGCTCGAATTATGGGGAAAACTGTTGCCGCAATTAGGCAGGATTATTCTCGTTGTTTGAAAAAAATCAGAGAAAGATTCTTCAAATTATACCATATTGAAGATTTGTAAAACAAAAAAGTTGTTCAAAGTATCAAAGGGACACAAAAGGAGAAAGTTCATCTTCTTTTGTGTCCCTTTGGTACTTTTGAAATTGAAACAATAAGTTACAATTTCCCCTTTTTCTTCTGACTTTCCTCCCTCTTTACCAAAGCTTTTAATTTCTTTTCCATTTCTATCGGATAACCCAATAAATCCCGAATCACGACCGATGCACATACGCCACCAAAAGCTGCTGGTAAGTACGAAATTGTTCCGTAAGCTGATTTTTTAAAGTTTGTCCCATCTGTCAACATCAAAGATTCGTCGATGACTTTTTCAGTAGAATAAACTGCTTTGATACCTGCATAAATTCCTTCTTTGCGTAATCTTTTCCGAACGACTGATGCCAAATAGCATTCACGTGTATTGAACAAATCTGCCGTTTTTAGTTTCGTTGGGTCAACTTTTCCACCTGCCCCCATTGAACTGACAATTCGTAAACCTTTTTTATATGCAGTAATTAGTAGCGTCAATTTAGGCGTAATAGAATCAATGCAATCCATCACATAATCATATTTTGTTCCACTCAAAATTGCCTCTGCTGCCTCTGGGCTTAGAAATTCCCTGATACTTGTCAATTTCAAATCAGGATTTATTGCCAATAATCTTGCCTCCATAATGTCAGCTTTGGGCTGTCCATGATTGGTAGAAAGTGCTGGTAACTGGCGGTTTCTGTTGGAAGGATCTACAACATCACCATCAACGATAGTCATTGTTCCTACTCCTGAGCGTGCAATAAATTCTGCTGCAAAAGAGCCAACGCCACCCAAGCCAACAACCAATACATGAGCATTTTGTAATTTTTGAATTCCTTCTTCTCCAATAAGAAGTTTTGTTCTACCAAGCCAAGCTAAATCTGACATTGAAATTGATGAGTTTTGTATAGCTTTGAGCGATGAGCTTTGAGCTTTTGTTCGAGAAAAATTTCTGCAAAAATAAATAGTGTTGCTGGTTTCTCAAACCCTTATGAGGATAGAACGTCAAACAGTAGGTATTTTTAGAGTTTTTCACGAACTTTGATTAAATCCTTACCATAAATACATTGGCTCTTCGAGAGTCAGGCTAAGTCATGGCTAAAAATATTCCACGAAACCCCGAAGTACGCAAAGAACGCCAGGCTTCTTCACGTCAATTAAATTTTGATTTTGCTAAATTATCAAGCTCAGAACGACTACGTTTTGTTTTGGGTGGACTATTTATCTTGATTTCAATTTTCCTTTTCTTTTCATTTCTTTCACACATTTTTACTGGAAAAGCCGACCAAAGCGAAATCTTGACCGATGCCGCCATTGAAGAAGCTGGTAAAAAAACCAAGAACTTTTTAGGTGTTTTTGGGGCAAAAGTCTCCGATTTATTCATGCTTAGGTTATTTGGTTGGTCATCTTTTCTGCTTGTACCTGTGTCATTTGTGGCAGGTTATAAATTACTTTTCAAAAAAGAATTGCTTCCTTTAAATGATATTACTTGGCAAGCTGTTTTTTATCTTTTTTGGTTGAGTTCATTCTTTGGTTTTTTCGTATTGATGTTTAACACTGCCGACTCCATGAGTAGTTTTTGTGGTGGAATCGGCTATTTTATTAATGATTATCTCTACCAAAGAGTTGGCTGGTTTTCGATTTTTATTATCCTTTTTGCTCTGGGAATTTTTGTGGTTTATTTCTATGGAATCAACTCAATAGATGCTCTTTTAGAAAGATTAAATTGGGGTAATCCTGACCAATATGAAGAGGAACTTGAAACTGAAAATATGTCGAGAGTCCGTGAAGATTTGGCAAATGTTAGTGCTAATTTCAAACCAAAACCTTCGACAACGTCAATGAACGAAGATGATGACGATTTGATTTTAGATGATATTAAAATTGATTACGAAGATAATCCCGACGAAGCTAATATTCGTCCAATATTGCCCCCTGTGATTAGTACGCCTACAATTTCGTCAAAAAATAATGACAAAAAAGAAGTTTCTTTGATTATTGAAAATGTAGATGATGTTCCAGAAAGTATTGAAGATGAGGAAGAAGAAGAGCTTGTTCTGAGTGAAAATGATAGTGTCAATGAAGAGCTTCTCAAGAAATTTGGATTGTACGACCCAACCCTTGATTTACCCCACTATCGTTTTCCATCTTTGGATATGCTCAAGGATTATGATACGGGAAAAGCCAGTGTTTCACAAGATGAATTGAAAGCCAATTCGGATAAAATTGTAGAAACTTTGGGGAATTATGGTATTGGCATTGCTTCAATAAAAGCCACAATTGGACCTACGGTTACACTGTACGAAATTATCCCAGAAGCAGGTGTTAGGATTTCAAAAATCAAAAACTTAGAAGATGACATTGCCCTTTCATTGGCAGCTTTGGGAATTCGTATCATTGCTCCGATTCCAGGAAAAGGTACGATTGGTATTGAAGTGCCGAACAAAAACCGTGAGATGGTTCCTGTAAAAATGGTGATTGGTTCTGAAAAATTCCAGAAATCAACGGCAGATTTACCGATTGTTTTAGGAAAAACTATTTCCAACGAAATCTTCATGACAGACTTGGCTAAAATGCCTCACTTGCTCATGGCAGGAGCAACTGGACAAGGAAAATCAGTTGGTCTGAATATGATTTTGACTTCATTATTATACAAAAAGCACCCGTCTCAGTTAAAATTTGTATTGGTTGACCCCAAGAAAGTGGAACTAACACTTTTCAATAAAATTGAAAGGCACTTTTTAGCCATGCTTCCAAATTCAGCAGAAGCAATTATTACAGATACCAAAAAAGTAGTGCATACCTTGAACTCGCTTTGTATGGAAATGGATAACCGCTATAATCTACTGAAAGAAGCAGGTTGTAGAAATTTGAAAGAATACAATGTGAAATTTATAAATCGTAGATTAAATCCAGATAAAGGACACTACTTTATGCCGTATATCGTTTTAGTGGTAGATGAGTTGGCAGATTTAATGATGACCGCAGGCAAGGAAGTTGAACAACCTATTGCACGTTTGGCTCAGTTGGCTCGTGCCATCGGAATCCACTTGGTAATTGCCACTCAGCGACCATCCGTGAACGTAATTACAGGTACAATTAAGGCAAACTTTCCTGCACGACTTTCGTTTAAGGTAACTTCTAAAATTGACTCAAGAACGATTTTAGATACTGGCGGAGCAGAACAATTGGTAGGTATGGGAGATATGTTGCTTTCGACGGGTTCAGAAATTATTCGTTTGCAATGTGCTTTTGTTGATACACCCGAAGTTGAAGATGTTTGTGAATTTATTGGTAGTCAGCAAGGGTATGATTCTGCCTATATGTTACCAGAATTTGAGGGTGATGGCGAGGGTGGAAACGAGAAAAATGAGTTTGACCCAAGCAATCGTGACCCATTTTTTGATGATGCCGCAAGACTAATTGTAACGCATCAACAAGGCTCTACCTCACTGATACAGAGACGATTAAAGCTCGGCTATAACCGTGCAGGAAGGTTGATTGACCAATTAGAAGCCGCAGGCATTGTTGGCTCATTTGAAGGCTCAAAAGCACGAGAAGTTTTGGTAAAAGATATTGATGTTTTAGAACAAAGATTGAAAGATTTAAGTTAATAACGTTAAAGCTGTTTAAACTTTTCTGCCGAAAATTTGTCTAAAAAATAACATTTTCAAACTTTCGATTTACGAAACCCGTATCTTTGTACGATTAAAAATATAACCATAAATTCAATGAAAAAGTCGAGTATCATTTTCATATTTTGCTTGTTAGTTAGCATTAAAGGTAGTTTTGCCCAAGATACCAAGGCAAGTGCTATCATAGATGCTATGCAAAAGAAATACAAATCAATGACAGCATTTAGTGCTTCATTTGTCTATAATTCTGATGGTGTTGGTGCAAATTTCACGGGTGACATTACCGTGAAAGGCTCAAAATATCGTTTAAAAACTTCTGGTCAGGAAATTTATAATAATGGGAAAGACATTGCTCGTTATACCAAAGAGACTAACGAAGTAAATATTTCTGATTATGAACCAAGTGAAAGCGATTTGAATCCTGCCAAAGTTTATACTTTTGATAAAAAAGGCTACCGTTACGTATTTATTCAGGAAGTAAACGAAGGTGGACAAACTTATGAAGTAATAGAGCTTTCGCCAGAGAAAAAAGGTACACAAGTAGCTAAGGTGAAAATCAAACTAAACAAAAAAGATAAATCGGTAAAAAGTTGGGTAATTACTGATAAGAACGGAAAACGTCAGACATTTAAAGTAAATAAATTTACGCCAAATGTAAAAGTAGAAGATACTTATTTTGCATTCGACAAAACAAAATATCCTGGTGTAGAAGTAAATGATTTGAGGTAGTTTGCTCAAATGCCAATTCATCAAAAAAGCCTCTCAGTGCAATATTGAGAGGCTTTTTTGATGTAAAGTGTTTCAAGAAATCGGAATACCCGCTTCAATCATCATTTGTTTAGCTGTATTTATCTGTTCTCTAAACTTCAAATGCTGTTTTCTTAAATATTCATTTGATACTTCTTTAAACTCTTGTTGTTCAGTTTTTGAAAGAGCATCGTAATATTCAAATTTTTCCTTTTTCACAAAACTTCGTGAAAGTCCGTCTGATGCTTCGTTCAGTTTACGGAAATATTCGTCAAAATTGAAAGCTATCATATTAGTTTTTTTAAATTATTATTCACCACTCTTTAAAGACTTCATTGTATCGCTTTTGAGTTTTAATATCTCATTGTAATCATCTAAAAGTTTATCAATTTGCTCTACTGACAGACTGTTTTCAACAGCAAAATCAAGTGATTCTTCAATATTCCTTTTGGCTTCATCTATAAATTTTAAAATAGCAGTTTTCATATTCACTAAATTAATTTATTTTTATTAATTATCCAACAAAACTTTTCCCCTTTTCAACTGCATTTCTCAATCCAGAAACATCATTTCCTCCTGCCGTGGCAAAGAATGGCTGACCACCTCCGCCACCTTTAATTTCTTTGGCAATTTCTTTGATAATTTGCCCTGCGTTTAGGTTTTTGGATGCAATTAAATTCTCGGCAATCATTACCGCTAATTGTGGTTTACCGTTTACTTCTGCTCCCAAAACGCAATATAAATCGCCAATTTTTGCTTTTAATTCATACGCTAATTGCTTCAAAGCATCAGCCGAAGGTACTTCTACAACTTCTGCAATCATGTTGATATCCCCTACTGAAATGATTTTAGCATACAGTCTTTCCTTAACTTCTTGGAGTTTTTCGTTCTCTAAAATTTCAATCTTTTTCGATAAAATATTACGTTCTTCTTGCAAGGCTTTCACTGCTTTTACAAGGTCTGACTGCCCCTTGAAAAGTTCCTTAATTTCACTGATAATTGATAACTGTTCATTGATATTTGACATGGCTTTTTCACCAGTATATGCCTCTACACGACGTACACCAGCAGAAACTGAACTTTCAGCTACGAATTTAAACATTCCGATTTCGCCCGTTGCAGGTACGTGTGTACCTCCACAAAGTTCAACCGAAAACTTAGGGTCAAAAGTAATTACTCTAACAAAATCACCATATTTTTCGCCAAAAGTTGCCGTTGCACCCGATGCTACTGCCTCTTGAATTGGCACATTTCTTTTTTCATCTAACTTAATATTCTCACGAATTTTTTGATTAACAATCGTTTCAATTTGTGCTAATTCTTCATCCGTAACTTTCGAGAAATGAGCAAAGTCGAAACGGGTAACTTCTTCATTTTGATAAGAACCCTTCTGAGAAATATGAGAACCCAAAACCTGACGCATTGCCGACAACATCAAATGCGTAGCGGTATGATTTTGCGTAATTCTTTGTCTTCTGGCTGTATCTATTTTGGCTGTTAGCTGTTGGCTATTGGCTGTTAGCTGATTGTACGCTTCTATAAATTTATCAAAACCTTTATCTGATGAAATATGAATAAATAAATCATTCTCTTTCTTTGTATCAGAAACTGTTAACTGATAACTGTCAACTGATAACTGACCTGAGTCTCCCACTTGTCCCCCCATCTCAGCATAGAAAGGAGTTTTATCCAAAACGATGTGATATTCCTCTCCAGTTTTAGTCTTTACCTTACGATATTTAATGATTTTTGATTGAGTTTCCGTTTCGTCGTAACCAACAAATTCAAAGTCAAAATCTTCATCCGACACAATTACCCAGTCAGTAGCTTCTTTGGCTGAATCCTTGCGAGAACGATCTTTCTGAGCTTGTAGAGCCGTTTTAAAACCTTCCTCATCAATCGACAAGCCATTTTCACGAGCAATCAGAGCCGTTAAATCTGATGGGAAGCCGAAAGTATCTGAGAGTTCAAAAACTGTATTTCCATCAATTACGCCATTCTTTGAAGTTTGAGAAATAATATCGTCCAAACGTTTCAGACCCGTTTCCAAAGTTCTCAAAAAAGAATTTTCTTCTTCTAAAATCACCTTCTGAACAAAATCTTGTTGGGCTTTTAATTCTGGAAAAACACCATCGAATTGGTCAGCTAACATCGGAATGATGGTATTCATAAACGGTTCACGGAAGCCTAAATATGTGTATCCATAACGAACCGCACGACGAAGAATCCGTCTAATAACGTAACCAGCCTTGTTATTGGAAGGTAATTGTCCATCGGCAATGGCAAAAGCAATCGCACGGATGTGGTCAGAAATTACTCTTAATGCGATGTCTGCCCACTTCTCCTGACCATAAACTTTACCCGCTTTATCGCCAATAAATTTGATGGTATTAGAAAAAACGTCTGTGTCATAATTCGACTGTTTGCCTTGAATCGCCATACACAAACGTTCAAAACCCATGCCTGTATCTACGTGTTTTGAAGGTAAAGGCACAAGCGAACCATCCGCCATACGCTCAAATTGCATGAAAACGTTATTCCAAATTTCAACCACTTGCGGGTGGTCATTATTTACTAAACTCTTGCCTGAAACTTTCTCAACTTCGTCTGCATTTCTTAAATCTATATGAATTTCTGAGCAAGGTCCGCAAGGTCCTGTATCACCCATTTCCCAGAAATTATCTTTTTTATTGCCGAGAATAATACGGTCTTCGCCCACCATTGATTTCCAAATATCCCATGCTTCTTGGTCGAAAGGAACTCCATCTTTTTCATCTCCTTGAAAAACGGATACGTAGATTCTATCTTTCGGTAGTTTATAAACTTCCGTCAAAAGCTCCCAAGACCACGCCAGAGCCTCTTTTTTGAAATAATCCCCAAAAGACCAGTTACCCAACATCTCGAACATGGTATGGTGGTAGGTGTCAAAACCTACGTCTTCCAAGTCGTTGTGTTTTCCAGAAACTCTCAAACATTTTTGCGTGTCAGCAATTCGTTTGGAAGGAGGTGTGCCATTTCCTAAGAAAAAATCTTTGAACTGTGCCATCCCAGAATTGTTAAACATTAAAGTTGGGTCGTTTTTTGCAACGAGAGGTGCAGAAGGTACAATTAAATGTCCTTTTGAAGCGAAAAAATCTAAAAATTGCTGACGTATTTGTCTGGAAGTCATATTACTAATTTGGAAATTATTGAATTTGAAAATTTGAAAATGTTGGTTTTGCTCGTTATTTCTTAAATTGGGGCAAATTTATTTTGAAATTTAATGACATACTACGGCACTACTCGTTTTTCAATTTGCAAATTTACATAAATTGGTGAAGTAAACCATTTCCAAATTTTCAAATTAACCAATTTCCAAATTACCCTAATGGAATTAACCAAACGCTATTATTCTATTTCGGAAGTTGCCCAGATGTTTGAAATGAACATCTCTAAACTCCGTTATTGGGAAGAACAGTTTCCGTCGCTCAATCCTAAAAGAGATAGAGGGGGAGACAGAAAATATACCCAAGATGACATAAAACATCTTCAAGAAATCATCGAAATCATTGATGGTCAGGGATATACGATTGAAGGTGCAAAAAATGCTCTTCAAAAAAAGAAGCGTAAAAAGAATGAGCATCAAGCTGTAATTGATACTTTAGAAAGCCTAAAAGCCTTTTTGGTGAGGCTAAGAAATGACATTGACGAAGAGGGAGAACAGTTGACAATTAACAATTAACAGTTATCAGGTTTTGGGATTTTCCGTGGTATTAGGACTTAAAATTGATAATTGTTCATTGCTAATTGTTAATTGAACTTAACTTCTATTCTACGATTTAATTTTCTATTTTCTTCTGAATTATTTGGACTGATAGGCTTCGTTTTCCCATAGCCTTCTGTGCTGATTTTCAATGTATTAACTCCATTTTTTGCTAAATACTCCACTACTGACTTAGCTCTTTTCTGAGATAAAATCAAGTTATCAACATCTTTGCCTACGTCGTCTGTGTGACCAGAAATTTCAATTGGCAAATTCGGATTAGTCTTCAAAAGTGTCACTAATTTGTCCAATTCAGTTTTTGATTCTGGTTTTAAATCCCACTTTGCTGTTTCAAAAAAGATGTTATTTAATACTTCTTTTGTATTTTTTTGAATTGGTTCTAATCCAATTTCTAAAGTTTTATCGTTGCCGTCTTTCTGAGAAAAATCAAAATTTAAACTCTTGAAAAAATAGCCTGATTTACTTACAAAAACGGCATATTCGCCTCCACTCGTAAGCACAGAAGCGAATTCTCCCGTATGAGCATCAGAGGTTAGTTTCCCCTGTAACTCATTGTTTTTCAAGGCAATAAGCTCAATGTCTGCTTGAATTTTTTGCTTAGTTTTTGCATCAAAAACGATTCCTTTCAGGTAAGAGGTTCGCTTAAATTTAGCTTGTAAACTTTCTGGCAAATCAATCTCTACTAATTTAGAACGGCGGTATTTTTCGACAATATCATTTTCTAAAGAATAATATCCTTTCTTTCCGTCTGAGGTAATAAAAAGAGCAACCTGGCTTTCATGAGTATTGATTGGGTAACCCAAATTCTCAGGTTTTGTCCAGCTATCTTTCTGATTTTCAGAGAAATATAAATCTGCTCCACCAAAACCTACATGACCTTCTGAGGAGAAAAAAAGCGTTTTTCCGTTGGCGTGAATGAAGGGCGAAAGGTCGTCTTCGTAGGTATTGATGATATTTCCTAAATTCTGAGATTTTGCCCATTTGCCCGTCGAATCAATTTTTGACACATAAATATCTCTTCTTCCGTAGCCTCCTCTCCTATCCGAAACAAAATAAAGTGTTCGTCCGTCTGCCGAAAGTGAGGGCTGGGATTCCCATTCGCCCGTATTGATATTTGGACCTAAATTGACTGGTGAAGTCCAAATGTCTCCGTTTTTATAGGAAATAAATAAATCACAACTTCCGATACCTTTTTTATTATTACAAGAAGTAAAAACCAGCATTCGTCCATCAGCAGAAATACTTGCCGTTCCTTCATTTTGGGGCGAATTTATTTTATCTGAAATGGTTTCAGGGGAAGTCCAAGTATTTTCTTTAAACCGAGAAATAAAAATATTTTCATCTTTTGAGTCATTATCAAGACCTGTAAAAACAAGCGTTTCACGGTCGGCAGTTAGTACTGGAAAATACTGAGAATAAAAGGCGTTGACCGTTTTGGGTAACTCTAAAGGTTTGATAATCAGAGGATTCTTGACACCTTCTACCGAAAACTTACAGTTTTCAATCAATAATTTATACCGTTTTTGGATATTTGGTGAAAGGGTCGGGAAGGCTTGTTCGAGGTAAAAAAGAGCTTTCTGGTAATCTCCTTTTTTGAATAATAGTTGCCCGACTTGTTGGGCAGCAGGGATTTTTACAGAAGATTGTTCTTTGGCATTATAGGCTTTTTCGTAATTCTGAATTGACTGTGAAAACTGGCGAGTTTGCTCATATAATTTTCCTAATTGAAAATAAGCTTCGGCAAATATTTTGTCTCTTTCAATGGCTTCCTCAAATTCAGAAAATGCTTTTTCGAGATTCCTTTCTTGGTTAGCAACAACTCCTTTTGCATAGGCATCTAAAGCCTTTTTATTAGTTGAAGAAAGCTCCTGAGAAAAAACAGAAGTAACTGATAAACAAATAGTTATCAAAATT
>JAAFJL010000211.1 GCA_013298865.1 Cytophagales bacterium
ATTGTCTGAGAATGTGTCGGATAGCATATAATTTGTTGTTTGGAAACTCAAAATTAATGCAGGATGACCATTCTTAGATTTTAATGTAGGTTACAACTTAAATTAAATAACAAAATATTTTTTATCGGATTTGAATACTATGAGAATACATCCAATTTGCCAGTTTATGGAAAAGAACTCCGTTTTATCTATGAGGATGGAGTTTGTACAGACCAAGAAACTACAAAATCTGGGGACTGGGACGACCCAACAGTTTGGTCATGTGGAGTTTCTCCCCAAGCCAATCACTATATTTTGATAAAATCAGGGCATAATGTTAATATCACAAATAGCTCTACCATAAAAAGGTGCAAAAAAGTGTACATCGAAAATGGAGCGACATTGAATCATAATGGCAATCTGAGTATTACCAATAATCCCTAATTACTTTGTCCATTTAATTGCAATGTTAGCAAAGAATTCAGGGACTTCTTCAACAAAGTAGCCGCCGAAGCAGATATGAAACAGTATGCTTTTAAATAGGGGGGTAAATTAAATCTTATCCTATCATAAACATAAGAAAATCCTATCAGTCTGATAGGATTTTTTTATATTTGTGATAGGATAACTCTTCCTCTTTCTTTGGGTCTTCGAGCCTTTGGGTCTTCTAATATTATTTCCCAACCTGATAAATACTATACAGAAATGCCTTGCTGATGCGTGTAGCGGCACTTTCGCATAAATGTCCTTGTCCTTCTGGTGCGTCTATGCCTTGACTTTTACTTGGACAACCAGCCGTTGAACGATATTTATTGCAGATTGTCCAAATCCCATTCAAGTTACAAGCTCCGTTGTCTGACTCCACTTCTTGCAAATCAAAAATGCTGTCTTTGTCCTTGAAAGTATCTCGCATCCATTTGGCCATTTTCATTTTGGCAGCATTTCCGTCGTCTTTCGTTACGATATAAATCAAAGGGGGCGTGATATGCACAAATTTTAAATTAGGAATTTGTGTCCGCAAATCATCAATCAATTGTTTGTAGGCAGTTTTTACTTGTTCGATATTACCGTCCGTAATATCTGCATAGCCAAATTTGAAGATGGCAATTTTGAGAATAGTTTTGTGTGTTAGTGCATTTTTTTTAAACTCAGCGATTTTACCGATTGGGTCACCATTAGAAACACTGAATACATTGCCAGACAGCCCTTTTGGTTTTTCGTTGAGGTCGAAATATTCAAATTTGAAGCCGTTATTATTTGCCCCATCTTCCAAATCTCCGCCTACCGACTGGTGCATAAAAATAGTAGTCCAGTCTTTGATTCTATTTTTTTCGGTAGTTGCCAATTTATCCCAAGCGTCTATTCCAGAGATACCCACAACTCCAGGCTGACCCACTCCGATGTTTGGATTAGATGCTCCGCCTCCGCCTGCATTGGGGTCAATATTGTCGGTGGTTTTTGCACAAAAAGTACAAAAAATAGCTACAAAACAAAGCGTTAATTTTTGATGTAATTTCATGATTTTAGGTTTAAATTTTTCGATAAACATAGACAATTAAGTGTTTTTTGTAGGGACCATATTTCGTAGCATCAATCTGCAAATTCATTAATGTTTGATTTCCACCAGTCGTTAGTTTTACGGTTGAGATTTCATATACTATTTCTGAAATTCCAAAAGCGTCCATCAAATCTTTTACGGCAACTCCCGAAATTGTTAATGTACCGCTGATGTCCTTGGCATCGACATCCTTTACAGACAATTTCCAACGTCCCTCAACCTTTTGCCCGTTAGATATTGCAATCATTCTACCATCACTCAGAAACTCCCACGTCAGCGTATTTCCATTTGCTTTAAATTTGTTTATTCCACTTGTGCTTGTTCCATTTTGTTTTGTAATGTTATTCACGATTTCATCCAGTTCCCATTTTCCAATGAGTGATTGGAAATTATCTGGCTTTGGTTCATCATTCGAGCCACATCCTGCCCCCGAATTGATAATGAAAATCCCTAAAAAAAGGGTGAAAATGCTTATCTTATTGGTTCTCATACCTTTATATTTTAGCTTTTATGTTGAATAATTGAAGGTGTTTTCAATCACCACCAGTTCCTTTTGTGCCAATAGCCTGATTTACAGGTGGAATAGTTAAGATTTGTCCAACATTATATTGGTCGGCACCAATATCAATTTTTGCTGTTCTGTTGCCTCCATCATAATCTTTTGTAATTAAACCTGCAACTACTTTTCCCGTACCTATACAAGGGCTGGAAGCCGTGAGATGGTAATTATTATCAAGATTAGGATTTAATATTGAGCTTGTTGCGTCGAATTTGCTCTGGCTTTTCCAATTGTCGAATCCACTAAATTCTTTATAATCGCCGTCGGCAATGTCTATTCTGAAATTCATTGTGCCACTTGCTTTGTAGTAATAATTATTGCCAATCTCGTTATTTCCCTCTGGTAAAGTCCTGAGTCTTGCCATTTGCCCTTTGGCAGTAGTTGAGTGTACGAATATGTTATTGGCTATTTTCAGGTTCTTGCATTTTGGGTATTTATCACCCGTTTTAGTGCCATAAATTTCGCCACGGGCAATTATTAGTGAAGCAGAACCATCTACTTGGGCGGCATTGATGATAGTATTATTATAAACCTGAGCCCCAATGGCAGCATATATTCCTATGCCTTCTCGCTTGCAATTCACCACTATATTATTCCGAATAATAATGTCAATACTTTCATAATAATTAGGGTTGGTCGTAAGGTTAAACCACTCATTATCAGTATCTAAATAACCAGCTACAAGACCGCCCTCGCCCATGTTGATAAGCAGATTTTGCTCGAAAATACAATCCTTTGCTCCACCTTTGGCATACAATCCATTGGTGGCAATGTCATGAAAATAGCAATTGCGTACTACCATTTTATCGGTATTTACGTTGTCGATTCCCTCGGCATTTTGGGCTGAAATGTTGGCTATACCCACGCCCGAGCGGTAGATTTCACAATTTTGAATTAAGAAATCCTTACCACCTGGGGCAATTTTTATACAGTCCCGACCTGTATCATGGATTTTGCAATTCAATATTTTTACGTTTGAAATACCCTTCTTTTTATCATAAGGTACACTACGGTCATCGTCCCAATCTGACTCGAATTTTATTCCATAATAGTAACCTCCAATTATTTCTAAGTTTTGTAAAGTAATATTTGAAGTACCAGGTTCTCTGAACCAAATACAATTAGTGACGTTCTCCACATTGGTAACAGCCTTAATGATAGCCCATTCGCCCGTGTATGAGTGCATATTTATGTTGGAGGTACGAAATTTTATCTCTTTACTTTCATAAGTTCCCCCACGCAAAATAATCTCGATTGACTTACTTGGATCAGCCTCGTTAGCAGCTTTTTGAATGGTTTTGAATGGCTTTGCCTCTGTGCCATCATTATTATCATTGCCCGTTGGTGACACATATACTTTTCCATTGAGTGTCCCCGTTACACCACTGCAAGAGGGCGGTTCTTGCGGGCAACCACAGGCAGTTGGGTTAGCGGTGCATTCATCAGTATCAACGTTTTCTTTTTTGCAAGAAACTGATAATAAGATAGTTACGAAGAATAGCAGGTTGATAGTTTTCATTTTTTCGAGATATTTAATTCAATTTTTTTATGATTTTTGAGGTAAACAGTTTCATGAATTATAGTGCATCAAAACTATACATTTCCAGTAATCTATAAAATGTAAAATAGACGAACGACATTTTAAATAGACCAAAAACTAAATCACGGACTGATAAAGGGATTATTCATCAAAAGATTTTTATATTTGAAAATAGACTTCCTGCGAAAGTGTTTGCTGATTGAAAAATAGGAAATTTTTGAGCGAAAACGAAGGAAATTTTGAAGCCAGAATGGAATTCCATAGCATCGCTACGGTTGAAAATTTTTCTTTGTTTGTAGCCGAAAAGGTACTGTTTTACAACATCAAACACTTTCGCAGGAAGTCTAAAACATAATCGAACCATGAACACACTCCTAAACTGCATCATCATAGACGACAATGAGTTGGATCGTCTAATGGCTTTTTCCTTCGTAAAAAAATACTCTTTCCTGAATATCTGTGGCGTATTTTCATCTGCCTCTGAGGCTTTGGCTATTATCGAAAATAAAGAAATTGATGTGTTGTTTTCTGATATTGATATGCCCGAAATGAATGGTTTGGAACTGAGAAGTAAACTGAAAAATATTCCAGTCTGTATTTTTATTACTTCTTTCCCAGATTATGCGGCAGAAAGTTTTGAAGTAGAAACCTTTGATTTTTTGGTAAAACCCATCAAAGCTGAACGATTTGAAAATTGCATGAATCGGATTCAGCAATATTTTGAGATAAAACAAAAAGCTGATTTATTTGAGCATAGTTTGGGCGGAAATATCGTTTTTATCAAAGACGGACATCAACAAATAAAAGTAAATCTCCACGAAATTGTCTATCTGGAAGCCCTAAAAGATTATACCCGAATAGTTACCACGACCAAAAAGCATTCTGTGTTATCGTCCATCGGTAATTTATTGCTCGAATCCGCCTTTCAATCTTTCTTACGCATCCACAGAAGTTTTGCGGTACAACCCCATTTTATTGACCGAATCACAGCTCAACAAGTTCATATTCAAGACTTTATACTCCCAATTGGGCGTAGTTACAAAGATGTTTTAGCTAATTTTAGATGAACTTTTAACCCAATGAAGAAAACATACCTCTCTTTCTTACTACTACTTTTGGCGGTTCTTTGTCATGCCCAAAACACCACGGTTTACGATAAATTATTAGATGAATTGAGCAAAAAAACCAAGGAAGACACCGCAAGGGCAAACGTTTTGCTTCAATTGGCGAAGGCATATTATATGTCGAGTCCTGCCAAAACTTTGGAATATTCACAACAAGCGAGTCAGCTTTCAGAGAAGATTATTTACAAAAAAGGATTAGCCGATGGACACAGATTTCAAGCCATTGCTTATTATTCGATGGGCAATTTCAAAGATGCCCAACTCTTCCTCACAAAGTCGCTGGCAGTTAATGAAGAAATAAAAAATAATACGGGCATCATGGCGTGTTTGTCCATGTTGGGTACGGTCAATACCGTTCAGAATAATTATCCTGCCGCCTTAAATTATTATCAAAAAGTGATTCGTTTAGGTGAAAAATCGAAGGAAGATTTGGCAATGGGCGTTACCTACACTAATATGGGCGTGATTTATAGCGAAATGAAAAACTATGATTTGGCTTTGAAATATTTTCAAGATGGCTTAGATATCAATACAAAAATCAAATCTCAAATAGGTATTGCAGGGAGTTTGGCAAATATTGGTAATGTCTTTTTTCAAACAAAAAACTACGAAAAAGCCCTTAGCTACTATCAAAATGCCCTTTCTAAAAATATCGAAATAGACAATAAATTGGGAATCGCCCGAGAATACGGAAACATAGCGAGTGCGTATAGCGAATTAAAAAACTATCCAGAAGCATTTTCCAATTATAAAAAAGCCCTTGAAATTAATGAAGGAATCAAAAATAAAAAGGGAATTGCCGTGAGTTTGCAAGGTATCGGAAAATATTTTCTTGTAAACAAAGACTATAATTCAGCCTTAACATTTACTCGGCGAGCCAATAATTTAGCGTACGAAATCAAAGTTCAAGACATTCAAAAAGAGACTTTTGATAACCTGAGTAGGATTTATGAGCAATTAGGAAAAATGGATAGTGCCTACATCAGTTTCAGAAAATACACCGAATTGAAGGACAATATTGATAATGAAAACAACCGAAAACAGATTTCGAGATTAGAGATTCAGTACGAGTTTGACACGAAGGAAGAAAAATATAAAACTGCCGAATTGCTTGCTAACGAAAAGCTAAATCAACAAAGATTGATGTTGGCTTTGAATCAGGCAAATTTAACCAAAAGCCAAAAAGAAAGAGATTTAATTAGGCTCAACTTTTTGAAAACACAATCTGAACTAAAATCAGAAAAGTTGGAGAAACTTGCTCAGGAGAAGCAATTGGCATTAGTTGGGAAAGAAATAGAATTGAACAGAAAGGAAATTTTAATCAATAAAATCTCGTTGGAAGCCAACAAAAGGCAAAAGTGGTATTATATTTTGGGTTTGGGGCTTCTTTCTATCATTGGGGGCTTACTTTTTTGGCAAAATCAAATCCGAAAAAAGACAAACACAACACTCTTGCATTTGAATTCAGAGTTGGATGAAGCCAACAAAATAAAAGCAAAATTCTTTGCCATTCTGAGCCATGATTTGCGTAGCCCCGTAGCGAATCTTATCAGTTTTTTACATTTGCAAAAAGAAAATCCCGATTTACTCACGGAAGAGATTAAAGAAAGGAATCAGCAAAAAATAACAGCCTCAGCCGAGGATTTATTAGAAAACATGGAATCCATGTTGCTTTGGAGTAAAGGGCAGATGGAGAATTTCAGACCACAAGTAAAACAGATTGCCATCAATGAAGTTTTTGAATACTTACAAAAGTTCTTTGCGGATACAGGTCACATAAAAATCAGTTTTGAAAATAAAGACAATCTGAGTGTTTCAACGGATGAAGATTATCTGAAAACCATTATGCAAAATCTAACGAATAATGCCATAAAAGTCTTGAAAACAAGCTCTAATGGCATCATTCATTGGAAAGCGGAGCAACAAAAAGGGCAAATAATTTTATCAATAACCGATAACGGCTCAGGTATTTCAGCACAACAAATTGCTTCTTTATACGATGAAAATACCATTATCGGTTCAAAATCTGGATTGGGATTATACCTCATTCGGGACTTAGCCAAAGCAATTGCTTGTAAGGTTTCAGTAAAATCAACATTGGGTTTAGGCTCAGAATTTCAGTTGGTTTTTATGGAAGCTGTTTAAACTTTTCGTTTTGGATAGGTCAACGATTGTACCCACAAAACATAGCCCACCCGTAAAGAAATATAAAATTCCCATACCGATTTGATTCGTTAAAAATCTTTGCAAACCTGCAAAACCAAAGAACCCTACAACGGTACAGATTAAAATAAGAGTGGTGTCTCTTCGGCGGTTAAGGTACATCATTACATAGTTATTCTGCTCTTCTTCGGGCATATCTTTAATCAAATTTTGTACAAACATTGACTCTTCTGGTTCAACATTCGAGAGCATCATCATTGCATTACTGGTCATTTTTTTATTTGTTTAGATTGTTTACTTAGCTATTGACTTTTGGCTATTAGCTACCTTTGTTTTTAAAATTAATTCTACTATTCTTCTGATAATCAATACAATAGCAAAAATTCCGAGCGGATGACTTTGCCATGATTCTTTGAAATTCCCATGAAAAATATGAGAAACAGAATGCCCTAAACCACAACCTGGGCAGAAATTAAATCCCAAATTTTTGATGGGACAAAAGGTAAAATGATGTTCAGCAGGATTACTGAATGCCAACCAGCTTAAAGCAAGCATCCAAAACAGTAATTCTATTTTTTGCCCTTTTGTCATGTTCAAAGATTGATAAAAATTTTGCTCAATTATCCGTTTTCTACATAAACAGTAATTTTTTGATATGACTTAGCTATTTTTTAGGATGAGGGTCAGCATAGTAGTCCGTTTTACACTAAATTTGAAGCAATGAATAAAATATCTGTACAAATAGACCAAATCATAGAACGCATTGCTGAATTACAGAACAATGCTGACCGAAGGTTTTTTCCTGAAGGACTTTTTGAGTCTTCTCGGAGTAACGATTTTTGGGGGTATAATCGCCCAGATACAAACATATTTTTTTCTGCCATTACGGTTTTTACGTTGAATAAAATCAAAGGTAGTTTCTCGGAAAAATCACAAAAAATAGTACATCAAATTTCAGAGAAAGTAATCCAAAATTATCCACTTTTCCAGAATAAAGATGGATTGAAAACCTACAATTTTTTCCAGACAAAACCTTCTCGACATTTCCCCAATGGCAAGTTTTTACATCACTTCAATCACTTTAAAATTCCTGATGATATTGATGATACTGCCATGATTTTCTTGACATCAAAACATAGTCCCGAAGATGCTAAAGCTCTGAAATTCAAATTACAAGAACATTCAAATGGCTATAAATTATGTATTCAGAATACCTTCAAAGAATACGTAGATTTATATGCTTATTCTACTTGGTTCGGAAAAAATATGTACATCGAATTTGATGCTTGTGCTTTGTCCAATATCCTTTACTGTTTACTTTCTTACGGAGT
>JAAFJL010000210.1 GCA_013298865.1 Cytophagales bacterium
AATCTCAACAAAAATATGAAGGAAAAACACAATCTCAGGCTATTAGAAAGGTGCTAAGAAGTTCAACTACTCAGTTCTCTGCTTCTGGTTGGGAGAAAAAATATCCTCGAAATTTATAAAATTTATTCTTCTTTTTCCCAAATTTCATGCACACGTGTGCCTGTCGAGCTAACGCCTGTGTGTTCCCATGCTCGGTTGTCTTTCAGTGAATAATCAAAAGTGAGTGTTGTACCTACTTTTTTGGAATCACGAGAGAAAAATTCGATTGTCTCGGCATATTTTCCGTTCTTGATAGTATAATTCCCACCACCCGTTCCAAAAAATTGTTTGGTGTCTGTGTTAATGGCTGCCCACTGAAAACGTGTTCCTGAAAGAATCTTGATGGTTTTTCTTGCTCCTCTTTGCATTACTGACATTTTTCCGTCAGTGCCTTCACGCTGAGAAATTCGCCAAGATGCCGCCATTGGTGTTTTTTCGGTGGCTTCGTCTAAACGTTGCCAAGTTCCTTTTAATGGACCAAAATCAATTGTTAAGTCTTGCCCTTTCAATGTAAATTTTGATGCTAAAGTTTGTCCAACTTTCGTGGAATCCTCTGTAAAAAAATCACGTGTGAAACTCATCGCAGGAGATGTTGGAGTGCCTTCCAATTTGTATGTTCCTCCGCCAGATTTTGTGTAAGTCTTTGTTTGAGAATTATAGACCGAAAACATCAAATAATTATCTGCACAAATCATTGTTACGGTATTACCCTCAGCATTTTTGGTTTGCCATGCACCTTTCAACACAGACGGTGTGAGCAATGTTGTATAAGAAACCAAAAAAGTTGTTACAAAAATTAATGAACTGAATATTAGTACTTTACGCATAGTTTTATTGTTGAATAATTAGTTGTTGTCATCATCGTCGTCATCGTCCGCTTTCAATATTTCTTCTTTTTTCTTCTTAGGATTTTTCCCTTTGGTTTTCATATTTTTGAAAGCCGTTTCTTGGTCATCCGTAAAAATCTTCATAAATTCTGTCTGCCGATATTCCTTAATTTCCTTGCGTTGAGCCTTCGCAGCTTCTTTGTCTGGGTTGTCTTTGAGGGCATCTCGTTTCATCAAAACCTCTGTGTTCACTTTCAAAACTTGGGTGAATTGTTCATCAGTGAGATTGAGGGCAGCTTTCAGTTTTGTCGAATATTCGATAGCTCGTTCTGCGGCTGGTTTTTTAGGTTCTTTTTCCTTTTTCTCTTTGTCCCCTTTCTTTTCTTTATCTCCTTTTTTCTTTTTGCCAACTTTTTCAGTTTTCTGAGTTTCAGCAGAAGGTTCGACAGTTTGTGCAATCAGGGCTACTTGCGTAAACGATAGTAAAGCCATGATGAGAAGTAATTTTTTCATTGAATTTGTTTTTTGAAAAGTAAATATTTTCAAGTTAGCAGATTTTTAAATCTCAGATTAAGTAATTAATATTTTATTAATCAACACTTTCATTTAGCTAACTATTTGATTTTAAGGCTAATAGCCAACAGCCAAATGCCGACAGCTACTTAATTTTTACCTAACTTAATCTTCGTTTCTCCTCCAACGATTATTCCATCTTTTTTGATATAATTTGTCTCTACTTTTTTCTGAGGTTGATTTGCTTTCAAATCAATTTCCCCTTTTTTAGTAGGCTTTGCCGATTTACCGAGTGGGTCAGCATTGTACTGATTCACATACAAGGGTTTCTTCTTGGTAGAATCCTTTTTGGCTACGGTAGAATCTGGTTTTTGTGCAAAGGCACTTACCGTAAAAAGTAATGTGCAAAATAGGGCTGTTGTAGTTTTCATGAGAGAATTTTGTTTAGTGAAAAATATAAAATTAAAAGTTATACTCAAATAGCATTGGTTTGCGAAAAATATATGACAATTAAGTTTGTATGTTAATGAGTTACAACAATTCAACAAGTTCAACCTCAATAATTTAAGTATAAGTCAATGATAATCAATGTATTACTTATTGAGCTAAACCAAAACAATTAGTTCATCTTCTACTCTAATTGCTCCTTCCTGAATGACTCGGCAAGTGATTCCTCCATGTCCACGCATGGCGTTGTAGCCGCCTTTGCCGAGGTTTTCTTCCATCCTACTGCATGGAAAGCAGAAGCCTGTCATTTCGAGAATCGCCTCTCCTATCTTGAATTGTTTCCCTTTCAAAGCATTCAGATTGATACCTTTTACAACGATATTTCTTCTTACCAAAGCGGGGTCAATATATTCTTTTCCTAAAAAAGAAGCAACTGCCTGCAAATGTTCATGCTGAATTAGTGTGACTTGCCGTTTACTTTCGGCATTGCCTTTATTGTAGCGGTCGTCTGAAAGTCCACCAATATTTGCGAAAGTTTCTGTTAAGACCTGAATCGGCTTTCGAGTTTGTGGGCGAATCCCTATCCAAAGGACTCTTCCTGTTTGACTATAATTTTGAAAAAGTTCTATGAATGATTTTTCTTCTGGTAGTATCTCCATGGTTTTCAGAATAACTCCCCTTTTTCTTTGAGGAATTGGAATATTATCTTATCAACTGCTGCTACTTTGTCAATATCGCTAAAATTAAGCCAAGCAATTTCTTCTATTTCGTTCTTGGGTTCAATATCTCCCTCATAATCAGCATAGTAACAGGTCATTTTCACAATAACACCCTCTTGCTGGCTATCTGCTTGGGCTTTGAAAGTACCCACATATTTAATCGTAGAAGGAACGATTTCAACATTTAACTCCTCTTTGATTTCTCTGATTAACGTCTCTTCGTCTGTTTCGGTATTGTCCCTTTTTCCGCCTGGGAGGTAAAATTTAGTCCTGCCCTTTGATCTTGAACTCAGGATTTTTCCATTTTCAGTTCTAATATAGGCAATTTTATCAATTTCTTTCATCATCTAATCTTTTAAGTAATGCTAAACCAAAATGCCATTCGCCCAGATTCGACTCTGCGTTGATATGTTTTGCCTCTCCAATTGAAACGATTTCACTACCCCAGTTTTTGCCAAAATATAAAGCTCGTTCTGTGCTAACATAATAATCATTGGTTGAATAAACCATGATGGATTTAAAGGGTAGTTTTTCAGAAGGCATAGGAGTAAAACCTGTTGTGCCAATCGGATAAGTCTCTGCTTCGGTGTCACTTGGGGCTACAATTAATACTCCTTTGATGACGGTTTTGTATTTATTTGCCCAAAAACCAATCGTAGAACAAGCAAGGCTATGACCTACTAAAATGACATTTTCTGGACCTATTTCCTGCACTTTTGCTTCAATTGCCGCTATCCAATCTTCGCAAATGGGTGTTTCCCAATCGGATTGATTTACTCTAATAAAAGCTGGGTGAAGTTTTTCCCAAACAGTTTGCCAATGTTGTTCGCCCGAATTGCCGAGTCCTGGTAAAATGAGAATCGTTGAGTTGAATTTCATGTTTTAAAATGAGTCAAATTATTACAAAAAAAGTCTCAACAACTGGCTGAGACTTTTTTTAGTGTGAAATAAAACGATATTTTGAAGGTTATCATTCTTTAATTCTATAAACCCAGTCACGAGTATCTTCGATTTTACCAAGTCTTATTCCATTAATTTCTTCGTAAACTTTTCTCGAAAAAGCATCTGCTGGACGTTCTGGCAAATCATAATCTATTCCTTCTGAGGCAATCGTTGCGATTGGGGCAATTACCGCCGCAGTTCCCGCTCCGAAGGCTTCTTGCACAGAACCATCCTTAATTCCCTCAATTAATTCTGTTACTGACAATGGTCTTTCTTCAACTTTTACACCCATATCCTTTGCAATTTGGATAACAGATTTACGAGTTACACCATCCAAAATTGTATCGCCAGTTGGGGCAGTTACCAATGCTCCGTTAATGATAAACATCAGATTCATTGTCCCAGCTTCTTCCACGTAACGGTGTTCTGAGGCATCTGTCCAAATGATTTGGTCATATCCTGCATCATTTGCCAATTTTGTCGGATAAAGCGAACCACCATAATTTCCCGCATTTTTAGAAAACCCAACACCACCATGAGCCGAACGAATATAAGTAGTCTCGACTCTCACACGGAGAGGTTTCGTATAATATGCACCAACGGGACAATTGAAAATAATAAATTTATAAGTCTTTGAAGGTGAGACACCTACGTACTCATCCGTAGAAAACATGAACGGACGAATGTACAATGAACAACCTGGTTTATCTGGAATCCAAGCCGAATCGATACGCAATAATTCAGAAAGACCTTCCAAGAAAGTATCTTCTGGAATTTCTGGCATACACATTCTGACGGCTGATTTATTCAAACGTTTAAGGTTTTCTGAAGGACGGAAAACCGTAATATCACCATCAACACTTCGGTAAGCCTTCATTCCTTCAAAAATAGCTTGTCCGTAATGCAGAGACATCATAGCAGGACCAAAAGAAATTGGACCATAAGGCACAATCTGCGGTGTTTGCCAAGCACCATTTTCATAATCAATGACCAGCATATGGTCAGCGAAAGAACGCCCAAAAACCAAGTTATCGAAATCAATAGAGTCAATTCTTGATTGCTCAATTGGGTGAACGTCAATGTTAATCGTTTCTGTCATAGCTTTACTTATTTAATTTAGACAATTTAAACTCTCGGTTTCCAAGCAATTTCATCTACTTGAAGTTCCTTGTGCATCATTCTACATAACACAAAAAGATAGTCCGAAAGTCGGTTTATATATTTGATAATCAGTTCATTGACATATTCTCCCTCAGCTTCTGAAAGCCTAATCGTAAGGCGTTCTGCTCTGCGGCAAACAGTTCTGGCAAGATGACCAAATGAAATAGATTGATTTCCCCCAGGGAGGATAAAAAACCTCATTGGTTCGATTTGGGCATCTATTTTGTCCATTTCATTTTCCAATAATTCAATATCACTTTCTATTAAATCTGGGATTTTTTTCTTGGTTTGGTCAGATTCGGAAGCCAAATTTGAGCCAATCGTAAAAAGTCTATCTTGAATTTCTTTGAGTAAATCTCGGCGAGATTCGTTCACGGCTTGGTCACGTAATAAACCAATCCATGAATTCAATTCGTCGATTGTTCCGTAAGTTTCAATTCTTAGGTTCGCTTTTGATACCCGTGTGCCACCCACCAATGAAGTAGAGCCGCCGTCACCTGTTTTTGTATAAATCTTCAATTTCGTGTCAAATTTTATTTGCTTTCACAAAACTAATTTTTTTTAAGAAGTTTTTGGTAAAAATGTGTAATTATTTAGCTGTTGGCTTTGGGCAATTAGCCTTTGGCTTTTATTAAAATTTGTTCTCCGACAAATTTTGTGGTCACGGAGTTTCTCAGAGTTTTTCACAGAGTAGCACAGAAAAATACTTCATTAACTCTCTGAAAAATTCTGAGTGACTCCATGACCACAAAAACTATCAGAGATTATTAAAATTAAACACTGACTCAATCAACATTGATTTATGTGACCTAAAGCCGTTTAAGCACAACTTTTACCGTATTATTTAGAAATCATGGGCGGTGTACCGTAATTTTGTATCTTAACATTTTGCCATCGGATAGGCTTTGTCCGAAGATTGAGTGATGCGTTCAATGAGTATTGAGTTTTTTATGTCCAGGGTCGGGCGGTATTTTTCTGCTTTGGCATTTGTCGTGATTTTATTATTTACCTACCGTGGTTTACCAGATTTTGTAGCCATCCATTTCGATGCCAATAACAGAGGCGACGGTTTTATGCCAAAAGAGCAAATTTTCTATTGGCTTGCGGGTATCATCTTGGTTTCTAATGTGTTACCAATAATTCTTGCTAAAGTTTTTACCAGAATACCTGCCGAAAATCTAACTTGGATTTCAAATAAAAATTGGTTAGAAAACCGAAAAGAACTCAACGAATCATTTACAAATTGGATGAATTTCTTGGTAGTTTTAGTGAACGGTATTAGTATCATTGCCCTCCGAATTCTGCTACTTTTGAACGATGATAGAACTGATGGCAAAAATTATTCTTATGTTTTGGTGATTAGTTTGGTACTATTCATGGTATGGATTTTTTATTTTCCTATAAAAATTTTATACACAAATCCTGAAAGTAAATAGTTATCAAGTTTTAAGTTAGTAAGTTGATAATCAACGAGTTTTAAAAATGAATATTGATATTAGACTTTCGGATTATACTTATCATTTGCCCGATGAAAGAATTGCGAAATTCCCTTTGGCAAAACGTGACGAATCCAAATTGCAGGTTTATCAGCAAGGGCAAATTAAGCATGAGATTTTTAAAAATATAGGTGATTTTTTACCCGAAAAAACACTTTTGGTTTTTAATAATACCAAAGTAATTCCTGCAAGAATATTCTTCCAGAAGCCTTCTGGGGCAGTTATTCAGATATTTTTGTTGCATCCTATTGCCCCAACGCCCGTTGTGAATTTGGCGATGGAAGTAAAAAAATCTTGCGTTTGGGAAGCTATGATTGGCAATCGAAAACGCTGGAAAAATGAACCATTGACTGCCGATTTAGTCGTGAAAGGTCAAGCACTGACAATTACTGCTACTTTAGAAAATTCAGCTAAAAATTGGGTTAAATTATCTTGGAATTCAGATGAAATTTCTTTTGTAGATTTGATTCAGGAGTTTGGTAAATTACCCATTCCTCCCTATTTGAACCGTGAAACAGAAGAGGCAGATTATGAAACTTATCAGACAGTTTATTCTGAAAAAAAGGGAGCAGTAGCTGCTCCGACGGCAGGATTACACTTTACTCAAAATGTTTTAGAACGGCTTAATAATCAGGGGGTTGGAGAAGAATTTATCACACTTCACGTAGGTGCAGGGACTTTTCAGCCGATTAAAGTTGAGCAAATTGTAGAACACAAAATGCACAATGAACAGGTAGTTTTTACAAGAAAAAATATAGAAAATCTGCTTCAAAATGTTGATTCAATTATCCCTGTTGGGACGACTTCCATGAGGGCTTTGGAAAGTTTATACTGGTACGGAGCTAAGTTGTTTTTGGGGAAAGCCGACAAAGGTTTTTTTGTTGAAAAATTAGATCCATATCAGCATGAAACAGCCCTTTTACCCTCTCCTTCTGAATCCTTAGAGAGCATTTTAGCAAAAATGGAAACGGATAATCTTGAGGAAATAGTTGGAGAAACAGAGATTTTTATTTTTCCGAGTTATCAGTTTAAATTCTGTAAAGGTCTGATTACCAATTATCACCAGCCTGAAAGCACGCTAATTTTGTTGGTAGCAGCATTGATTGGCGAAGATTGGAGAAAAGTATATCAAGAAGCAATGGAGAAAGATTATAGATTTCTGAGTTATGGAGATTCTTCACTATTGTTGACTTAGAAGCGTCAGTTGTAATAAGTCCTAAGTATTAAGTATTAAGAAATTGAGACCAGATAAAATTACGTTTTTATTTGGTGAAAAACACTTAGGAACGGAACGCCACCCGCTTATACTTAATACTTTTTACACAATCTCAAAACTTCTTAATACTTAGGACTTAATACTTTGTACACAAAAAAATTCAATATATGTCTAAAAATTTTATAGAAGAATTACGTTGGCGTGGAATGCTCCATGACATGATGCCAGGCACTGAGGAGCAATTGCTAAAAGAAATGACGGCTGCCTACATTGGTTTCGACCCTACGGCGGCATCTTTGCACATTGGCAACTTGGCAACAATTATGTTATTGAAACATTTTCAATTGTCAGGTCACAAACCTTTTGCTTTGGTTGGCGGGGCTACGGGTATGATTGGCGACCCTTCTGGCAAAGCTGCCGAAAGAGAGTTTTTATCGGAAGATGCCTTGCGTTATAATCAGGATTGTATCAAAAAACAATTAGAACAATTCCTTGATTTTAATTGTGGAGACAACTCTGCCGAAATGGTTAATAACTATGATTGGTTTAAAGATTTTTCTTTCTTGGGTTTCTTGCGTGAAGCTGGTAAGTTTCTGACAGTCAATTACATGATGTCTAAAGATTCAGTAAAAAAGCGTTTAGAAACTGGGATTAGTTTTACAGAATTTTCTTACCAATTGCTACAAGGATACGATTTCTACTGGTTATACAAAAACAAGAATGTTCGTTTGCAAATGGGTGGTTCTGACCAGTGGGGAAACATCACAACTGGAACAGAAATTATCCGTAGAAAAGAAGGTGGTTCGGAAGAAACTGAGCATCGTGCGTACGCCCTGACAACCCCTTTGGTCACGAAAGCAGACGGTACAAAATTTGGCAAATCAGAATCTGGCAACGTTTGGCTCGACCGTAATATGACGAGTCCGTTTCAGTTTTTTCAATTTTGGCTGAATACTGCTGATGCCGACTG
>JAAFJL010000212.1 GCA_013298865.1 Cytophagales bacterium
AAAGCCTAAAATCAAAAAAAGTCATCACCAATGGTAATGACTTTTCTAATAACCCTAACCCATAAAAAATCTATGAAAAAACTAAACTTTGTATGCAACGAAATATCATCAAATTTGATGAAAGCAAAACCGTAAAATGACAAGGGAAATAAAAAGCGAAACGCCAGAGGAGTGTGAAAATCTTGAAGCAAATTCATTACATCTGGCGGGATGTCATACTTACAATTAACTATTAGCAATAGCTATGCCAAAAGTACAAATGGATTCGTAGAAAACAAAAAAACTGGCACTTTCGAGCCAGTTTTTTGCATATATTATGTGGTGCGGTGATTAATTTTGGTAGAAAATGGTTAATTATAGTGGTTAGGATGTTTAAATTTTTGGTGGTTAATTTTCGTATTTAAGCAATCAAACAATAATACTTTGGGTTAGGCAATGTTTTTAGTGGTTATGATACTTTAATTAGTGGTTAGTTTCTGTAATTAGGTAATCAAATAATGGTATGCTGAGTTAGGCAATGTTTTTAGTAGTTAGGATGTTTTAAGAATTAGTGGTTAGCTTTTGTACTTAGGTAATCAAATAATAATACTTTGGATTAGGCAATGTTTTTAGTGGTTAGGATACTTTAATTAGTGGTTAGTTTTTGTACTTAGGTAATCAAATAATAATACTTTGGGTTAGGCAATGTTTTTAGTGGTTAGGATGTTTTAAGAATTAGTGGTTAGCAATCAAACTATTTAGTTGGTTAGTGATTCCGATAAGTGATTTGGTTGGTAAAGTTCTCAGGCCGCCACCTTCATTAACCCACCAACCCACAATCACTACTCCTCAATCAATCTGAAATCATTTGTACTATTCTGATTTCATTCTTTAAACGAAGAAAGATTTATCAGGTCACAAGAGTGAAAATAATTAGAAATTTTTCTAAAAAATCCATTAGTTAAATATCTATAAAACAGTAACTTAGCGTGTAAATAAATAATCAAAGCCAAATAAATATTGGTTAAAAAGCAGATTTGCCAAATAAAATTTTTTTTGTATTATTTTACTTTTTTTTGAAATACAATATCATAATACTTGTTACGTTAAATTGCATTTTTCTACTATTGGAGTTTTCAGGGAAAGAGATTAAAAAAAGGTTCATATACAGGAATTCATCATACGGTTGCCAGAGAAACCAATTCATAAAAAAATCAACCCTAACCGTATCACGGGGTACAATGACAAGCGTATAAATAATAGAGGAGCAAAAAAAATCATAAAAAAACCGTCCAACTATTTTCCTTTTCAAGAAAAATCCGTAATTTTGCACTCCCAAATATGGGAATTGGTTTCGTAGCTCAATTGGATAGAGCATCTCACTACGGATGAGAAGGTTTGGGGTTCGAATCCCTACGAGATCACATACAAAACACATAAAGCACTGAAAATCAGTGCTTTATGTGTTTTAGGGGATACAAAAAGGGTATCAAATTATACGTATTAATATCAATATAACTCAATACGTATCAACTCATTTAGTACCCGTTTTGATACCTTAGGATTCTGACTTTATGGATTTATGTTTGCGTAAACATTAACGCAAACAACGCATGAAATCCTTATTTGTCGATTATTCGCAACGGTACAATCGTAAAAATCAGCTTAATACCAATGGTGAAGCTGTTATTCAAATTAGAATGTACCTCAATGGTCAAACACGGTATTATTCTACGGGAATTTATATCAAACCTTCTGAGTGGAACGCAAAGAAGAATTTACCCAAAGACCACACCACCCTAAAAAAAGTGAATCAGTTACTTCTACAACTGGAAACCTACGAAACCGATTATCGAAAGGAGCATAAAAGATTTACGCTTGAAAACTTTGATGATTTTGGAAAACCCATCAAGCAAGCAACTCCCATCAATACATCGTTCAGTAAGTTTATGACTGAGCAACACCAAGCGGAAAAGGTGTTAAATCAACCCTCCTGGCGTGTGCGTGAATTATCCATTAAATTTTTTAGAATATATAAACCCGAAGTATCATTTTTAGAGGTAAATCACTCTTTGATACAGGGTTTTGAGTATTTTTTGCGTGCTAAGAAACTGCATACCAATACGATAGCATACCACCACAAGCATATCAAAAAATACATTCTCAGAGCTATTAAAGACGATTTTATTCAGCAAAAAGCTAATCCTTATTTGATTTTTAAAATAGGAAAACAGGATACGAAATCTGAATTTTTAACACGGGAAGAGATTGAACGATTTGAGAATATTAAATTCAACGAGAAAGAAATATTTGAAGAAAAAACACGAGATATGTTCCTTTTTGGGGTTTACACTGGCTTGCGTTTTATGGACATTTACCGATTAAAAAAGTCGAATTTCTTGGAAGAGTCGGACGGATTAATATTGGATTATCAGGCAGGAAAAACACAAAAATATGGTAAAAAGTATCTCAATATCTTGTTTGACGGCAAATGTAACGCCATCGCCCATAAATATATGCCTGAAGACGATAGTAGAACACTTTTTAAAGGTTGCACTAATCCAAAAGTTAATAAAGCGTTAAAAACCTTAGCCAAACGGGCAAGAATAGCTAAGGCACTATGTTTCAAAGATTCACGAGATACGTTTGGGACACAATTAATATTGAAAGCATCAGCGAGCGTGGTACAATCAGAAATGCAACATAGTAGCCTTGCCCAAACGCAAAAATATATCCATCTCTCAGACGAGATGAAAAAACAGGAATTATCTAAAATTAAATGGTAAACATGGAAAATTTACAAGCATCTGATAATGAGGAAGTTACTGTTACAAATAATAGTAAAGTGGAGATTGCACTTAAAAAAAGAGGTGGCTACAAAAAGCACAAATTAGATAAAAAGATTGTTGTTAAACACTTTTTAAATAAAAAATTGAAGGGTAGTGGTGGCAACTCCAAATTTCCTCTTTACATACAAATTATTTTTAATGGAAAAAGCAATTATATAAAAAGTGCCATCACGGAAAATGAGTATTCTGTTGATGATTTTAATTTTTTAGTAGAACAATCTAAAGTAGAAAAAAGGAATCTTTTTTCGAGAGAGAAAAGATTAATAGAAAAGGTATTTCAAGAAGACTATAATGACCATATAACATTTCGTGGATTGTTACCAGAAGGCAACTACAAACTAATTAAAACCTATGACTCCTCTTATATTTTTGGTAACTATAATTTCCATGATTATAAATTAGGAAGACAGATTCAGGTAGCTTTAAAGGTAGAAATGTTTAGATTTGCCATAAAAATATTTGAAAATAATAATGACGATTACAAATCAGATACAACTAAAATATCTGAATTCATGTCCAATAATTTCAATCATATAATGCAATCTTTAAGAGATGATGAATGGGGAATATCTGCATTACAGTTATTATGTTTTTATGAAAAAGAGTACCTTGAGTTTTCAAAATTTAGAGAATTATATCCTTCAGACATTTGGTATTTCGATTTATATTTAGCTGATTTTGAAAATCAATTATATGCTCAGGAAGGTTACAGGCACTTATTTATGGGACTTGAAATTAGTTTAATAGATGTAAATGATGAATGGTTTAAGGAATTATTTTTGAAATATGGGAAAAAAAAATTATTTGAAAGACAAGCAATCATAGCTGATATTGAAAAATTGATTACCAATAATTCTTTCAGTACAAACGATATTGATAGAATACAATACCATGAACATATTGAGATAGACTTAAATAATTTGATTAATACGAATTAATTCATTAAATAATTTATATTAATCAAATTATTTAGTATCATTGTATATCATTTCAACATAATATACGATGGCAGAACATATCCGTACCCCACAAACTCAGAATTTTGAGCAAATTATTCTGAAAAAGTTAGACGACATCGAAAAACGTCTAAACGAAAAAAGCCCTCCAGATGAGCCGTTAGAGCGGTATTTTCAACCAAAAGAACTTTGTGCCGTGTATGGAATTACACGCAATACGCTTGAAAAATTCTTTCAAGCTGACCTACTCACACCCCTTCGTTTCACTCCCACCAGTCGCAAGATATACGTTGCGGAATCCCAAGTTAAGCAAGTGCTTAAATCCAAATTACCAATCCAAACGAAATAAAAAAAGCCGTGCTACTCGAAATAGCACGGCTAAAAATTTTGTTTGTAAAAGTCTAAAAATCAAACTTTTGATACCTTTTTGACAGGGGTAAAATTACAAAAATGAAGCCAGAAAAACAAGTAATTGTAGAGGATAATTCTTTAATAAAATTGAATGGAATTATTAAAAAGAAAGAAAATTCTGAGCAAAAGAATGATGTGCAAGAAGTAGTTAAATACAGTTTGTCAGATATTGAAAAATTAGCTGTATCTATCTCAGATGAATATGAAGAAATGAAACCAATTATAACGGTAGGCGAAGCTGTCTTCGGAGTAAATGGGGATATTTCCTTTTTTTCTGGACTACCCAAAGCAGGGAAATCAACCATTAGCAGAATAGTAGTTGCAACTGCATTGATGCCGTATATACCTCCTGAGTGCGACACGCTTTCTATTCGTTCAGAATACTGTCAGGGTAGAAAAGTTATCTATTTAGACACGGAACAGAATCCGAGAGATACGCAAAAAATGGTTAAATCCATTCTCAATATTGCAGAATTAAAAGAACAGCCAAGCAACTTTATTGCATTGAATCTCAGGGAGTTTAGCCATTCGGAAAACATGGATTATCTGAAAAGTCTATTTCACCATTACAACGATGCTTATTTATGGATAGTGGACGGAGTAACGGACTTTATCCCAAGCTCAAACGATGAAACAGCAGGAAACATTTTAGTAAGATATTTAATGAAAATGAGTTCGGTAAATGATACCTGTATAGTGTGCCTAATCCATGAAAACGCTGGGAATAGTGGTAAGATGAGGGGACACTTCGGAAGTGAAGCCGCTCGAAAATGTCAAGGTGCTGTTTCTATTGCTTATGAGGAAGATAAAAAGGTTCATTCAATCAAATCTATCTACCTCAGAAATTCAAAGAAAGTAGAGCCTATCTATTGGCAGTTTAATGAGAACGGAAGACCCGTTTCGTGTGATGCTGAAACAGTGGAAACTATTAATAAAATTGGCGATGACAAAAACTACGGCAAAAATGTAGAAATGATTGGAATACTTGAAAAAGTTTACAAAAATCTCAAAGGGGAGTGTCTAACCTATGATATTCTGAAACAGAAAGTTATCCTTCATGCTCCATCAAACCCAAATGGTAAAAACTCAAAAGATGCAACTCGCAAAAGAAATGACAGATTATTTAAGAGTATTTTGGAAAGTTCACTGCTCAGAATTGAACTTGAAATTAAGGACAAAATTGAGCGAAAAGTTTATTACTACGATAGCCAAAATTTTCAACTTGAATTTTAGGCTATTTTTTGTACTTTATTTATGTACCTGTCCCTCTATTTATATGGACGGACGGACAAGTATATATAAAGGTGTCCATTGTCCGTCCGTCCACGATTTTTTAGTGCAAAATTCCAAGAATTATCATTTAAACAAAGAATGTGGACGGACGGACAAATTACATATATATCCCCTTGTCCTGTCCGTCCATTTGTCCGTCCACAAATAAAACCATGAAAACACCCCAACAAATCAAAGAATTAAAGCAAATTTCTATCGTAAATTACCTACGAGGGAAAGGCATAAATCCGTCCTCAAAAAGCGGTATTTATTTTATGTATCATTCGCCATTACGGAATGATAGTACACCGTCCTTTTCTGTCAATCCTACCAAGAATACTTTTTACGATTTAGGTAATGAGAGCGACAAAGGAAACATCATTGAGTTAGTAATGAGAATGGAGCGTATGGGTTTTGTAGAAGCGTGTAGTTTCTTAGATAGTCAAGACGTAATGAAAGAGAATGAAAATCTTATTTCTCTTTCACCAAGTCAAACCTCTGAGAAAACTATAAAAGACTACCAAATCACTGCCGTAAAAGACTTACAACATCCTGCACTAATTCGTTACGTAGAAAGTCGTAAAATAAGCCTAAAAACAGCTTTTGCATACCTGAGAGAGATACATTACTCGAATAGCAAAGGGAAATTCTTTGGCGTAGGTTATGAAACAGACAATGGAGGGTATGTTTTGCGAAGTGAGATAATGACCAAACCCATGAATTTAGGCAAAACAGGTGTAAAGACCTTTGCCGTGCCTGAGAGTAAAGAGATAACCATTTTTGAGGGTATGTTTGATTTCTTGGCTTGTGTAGAATTATGCAAACGTCCACCACGATGCACCGCCATTGTCTTAAATTCTGTCTCGAATTTGTCCAAAGCCATGCCACAATTAAGCGAAGCAACGGAGATTTATAGCTATTTGGACAATGACACGGCAGGACGAAAAGCGACTCAAAAAATGAAAGATAGCGGATTAAATGTCTTTGATAAATCTACCTTTTATGAAGGCTACAAAGATTTTTCTGAGTTTTGGGAAGTCAGAAATAAACCTCCCTGAGTGATTGTAGGCACAAAGCATTTTTAAATCAATGTAGGCACAACGTATATACATTTTAGGCACAAGGTTTTCACAAGATTGTAGGCACAATAAATATACAATGTAGGCACAACGATAACCACGAATGTAGGCACAATAAAAGTACAATGTAGGCACAACGATTTTAGCACCAAAGTAGGCACAAAAAAGCAACATTGCAGGCACAACCATTTTAACGCCAATGTAGGCACAAAAAACAAGACAATGACATTAGTAACAGCAATCATAAATTTTAAAGGTGGTGTGGCAAAGACCACAACAACCATGAACTTAGGGGCAGGACTAAGGAAACTCAAAGAACGTGTTTTAATCATAGATACTGACCCACAAGGAAACGTAGCGGTTAATTTGCAGGGTTCAGAAGAGAGCGTTTTGAACCCACAGACTTTGACTATCTCAGCTTTATATCAACGTCCTGACATTGACCCAAATAAGGCAATTATTAAGGGGACGTACTTTGATTATATCCCTAATAATCTGTATGCTTATCAACGTACAAACGGTATGAGCGACTATCGTTTATTGAAACTAATCATTGATAAGGTCAAACACAATTACGACCAAATTATTATTGATACGCCCCCCTATCTTGGTTTGGATGCAATCAACGCTATCTATGCCGCTGATACTTTGATGTTGGTTACGGATTTCTCCAAAGCGAGTTTAACAGGGGTACAAATCTTAGTTTCTGTTTTGGATAAATGGCATGATAAACAAATCAGTTCCGTTTTCAAGAATAAGCCTAAAACGATATTGTTTACTATGCACCAAAAGAATACGGTTTTGCACCGTGAATTACTGGAATCGGTAGAAGATAGTAAAGCGGTGGGAATGGGTATCATGCTGAAAGAACGCATACCAAGACTTTTGAAAGTCGTAGAAGATGGTTATTCGGGTGTTCCTACTATTATTTCTAATCCAAGAAACAAGGTCGCCACAGAATACAAAAGTTTAGCTGAAACCTGGTACTATGCAAGAACGACGGGCAAAATAACAGGTAGTAGATATATAGTAAATGTTCCAAAAAGTTAAGGAAATGGGAAAAAAGAATTTGTTAAACGGGTTCAAATTAGAAAAACTACCCGAAATATCTAATGGCTTGATTATTCCAACGGGAAACGATACAAGACCGAAGCAAGTTATACAGCCAACTTCGCCAATTCCTGAGCCTGTACCTGTCAGACAAGCACCAAAACCTAAAACAGTGCGACAAGCCCAAAATCACAATTTTGGCAAATTGGAAGTAGATTCCCAATCATTTACGCCAATGACAAACGTTGTGCCTACTATTGAGGGTAATAATGTGCCTACAAATAAGCCTGTCATTGTGCCTACTAATGAATCGAAATTTAAAGGTTTATCGAGGAGAGCAAGGCAAAGAGTAACCCACGAAGATATAAATATGGCAGAATACGGAGCTTTGCAGACTAAACAAGAAAAAATCGTTTATTTATCAATGCGAGGTTGGAGTTTATAGATAAAGCGATTTAAGTTTTATATTTGTTTATTTTTCTTATGGATAGAGCAACGATTTATCAATTAGTACATTCTTTTCGTCTTCAAGGCATGAAGCAATCTAAAATTGCTGAACTTTTAT
>JAAFJL010000213.1 GCA_013298865.1 Cytophagales bacterium
ACAACCGCCTCAGTTGGTGGAGGAACATCTTCGTAATCCTCTAAACCTTCTATTTGGAATTTTTCTTTGAGTTTAAAGGCTTTTAACTGAGCGATTCGTTCTTGGTTTGTCATTATAATTGTTGCTTACGGGGGCTTTTCGTTGCTATCATGGTAATTGTTTTTTTATCAAATTTAAGGAATATTTTTATAGAATTGTGGTTTTTGTTCTTTGTGCTACTTTGAGCGTCCACACTGTCATTGCGAGCAAAGCGAAGCAATCTGTCCGCTTACGAGATGAGGTATTCAAACACCCTTTCATCAATCCAACAGATTGGTTTGCGAAACTCCGATTCGTGCCTCGCAATGACAGACTTCTACCTTCTACCCCTTCGGAACATTTACATTTATTGTACTGCCAGAAACATCTTGTACACTTACATTACCATCGCCTTTAACCTTCATGTTATTTGTTTTGGTAATGTTATCTCCTGTTTTTTGAGCTATGACTTGAGCCATTTCTTTAATCCATTTTTCTGCATCTGGATTATCCTCTATTTCAGACTCAATGGCTATTTTTAGTGCATTTTGTTTGATTTCACTCTCAGGGTTTTCTTTGAGTTTTTGGACAATTTTCTCTTCTGTACCATCTTCTTTAATGAAAATAGGCTTTATCCAATTGACGGTAGCCTCCGTAAAATCATTAAAAAAATCTTGAATAGATTTATTGTCTTTTAACTTCTTGGCTAAATAGCCAACAACAGAAGCAACGGCGGCAGTGGTTGTGATAGGTTCCATAATTGTTTAGTTTATTTGTGATTTAACAATATCTAAATTTTCTTTGGTAGTTTTGGTGGATGGGTGATTATCTCCCAAATGATTTTTATGAATTAAATAGGCTTTTTCTAATAAAATAACTGCATTTTGAAAATCGTTTAAATCAAAAAGGACAATTGCCAAATTAGAATAACTCACAGCCGTTGTTGGATGCTTTTCACCAAAGTTGGTCTCTGCTGAAATGGTGGCTTTTTCTAAGAGCTTTTTTGCCCCTTCATAATCCCCTAAATCTTTCAGTACTAATGCCAAATTAGAATAACTCACTGCGGTATTCGGATGTTTTTCACCAAAGTTGGTCAAACAAGAAATCAAGACTTTTTCTAAAAGTTTTTTTGCTCCTTCATAATCCCCTAAATCTTGAAGAACTAATGCCAAATTAGAGTAACTTCGTGCCGTGTTCGGATGCTTTTCACTAAAGTTGATTTCATCTGAAATGATGGCTTTTTCTAAGAGTTTTTTTGCTCCTTCATAATCTCCTAAATCTTTCAATACAGTTGCCAAATTAGAATAACTTACTGTGGTGTTTGGATGCTTTTCACCAAAGTTGGTCACATAAGAAATCAAGGCTTTCTCTAAGAGTTTTTTTGCTCCTTCATAATCCCCTAAATCTTGAAGGACTAATGCCAAATTAGAATAACGAACTGCCGTGGTAGGATGCTTTTCTCCAAAGTTGGTCTCATCTGAAATGGTGGCTTTTTCTAAGAGTTTTTTTGCTCCTTCATAATCCCCTAAATCTTTCAATACAGTTGCCAAATTAGAATAACGGACTGCAGTGGTCGGATGCTTTTCACCAAAGTTGGTCTCTGCTGAAATGATGGCTTTTTCTAAGAGTTTTTTTGCTCCTTCATAATCCCCTAAATTTTGCAGAACGGTTGCCAAATTAGAATAACTCACTGCCGTGGTCGGATGCTTATCTCCAAAGTTTGTCAAATAAGAAATCAAGGTTTTTTCTAAAAGTATTTTTGCTCCTTCATAATCCCCTAAATCTTTAAGGACTAATGCTAAATTAGAATAATTTCTTGCCGTGTTTGGATGCTTTTTACCAAAGTTGGTCTCTGCTGAAATCGTGGCTTTTTCTAAGAGTTTTTTTGCCCCTTCATAATCCCCTAAATCTTGAAGGGCTAATGCTAAATTGGAATAAATTGCTGCCATGTTCGGATGTTTTTCGCCAAAGTTGGTCTCTGCTGAAATCAAGGCTTTTTCTAATAGTATTCTTGCTCCTTCATAATCTCCTAAATCTTGCAGGGCTAATGCCAAATTATTTTGTAATGTTGAAATTTTTGTATCTGTTTCTTCTTCAAAATGAATCAAAATTGTTTCTCCAAAAGATATCCATTGAAACTTATCAATGGGATTATCTTTGGTTTCATCCATTGTTAATTTATCAGTAATAGAAGCAATTAAATTTTCTACGTCATTTACTTCAATTGATAATTTTTGGCTGGCAACATCCGCAATAACACGGTGCATTTTATAACTATCGTTTTCAATATTGTTCAAAAGCCAACCTTTTGCTACTAATTCAGTTAGGGTTTCGGCAAAATGTTCTTCGTGTTCGCTTTCTGGGTTTATGAGTTCAAAAAGCAAATCATACGTATGAAATTCAGAAGGCAAACAAGCAAATTGTTTCATCAACCAAATTTCGTTTTCATTTAGTTTACTCAAATCAAAAATAGAACATAAATAACTTCTTACTTTGTCAATTTTATCGCCTTTGTGGTTTATAAAAACGGGAGAGTTTAAATCGTTTTCAATGGCGGTTTTCAATACAACAATATCTGTACGTAACTTCTGGGCTGTTTTTGCTAAAATCTCAATCGTGAGCGTATGATAATCCACAATGTGCAGAAGCTCTTTTATGGCGGCTTCGTCTTTAATCAAAGTACAATGTTTTTGGAAGAGTTCTAAGGCTTTTTCAGGAGAAAGAAAGCCTAATTCTTTCAAATAAAAACGCTCAATATTTTCACGAGAAGTTACTAATAAATGCCAATTGGGTTGGTTGGGCAGGCGGTCAAAATATTTAGTCAGAGAGGTTTCTGCATTGTCAATCAGCAATAAATTTGGTTTGTCGGTCAAAGATTTTAGTCCTAATAAAACCTCATTAAAAAGCATAGGTAAATCTTTGCCCGGAGTATCAATTTTAAGGTTTTCTTTTAGTCCATCAGTATTCACAAAATCGCTTTCAATTGCACTTTCGCTACTTTGGCTTATCCACGCAATGTGCTGGTAATCATCATAATACAAGCTCATATAAGCCTGAGCCAAGGTAGTTTTGCCAATACCACCCAAGCCATTTACCACCACAACGTGTTTATTGTCGAAGAGTAATTTATGCAAATCTTCCAATTCGTCTTCTCGCCCAATAACCTCAGTCAAATGAATCTTAGGAATCCTAAGCGTAAGCTCTTTGGGAGGCTTGGCAACACTGTTTTGATTGACAGTGATAGTTGAATTTGTTATGTCTTGAAATGTCGGGTTATTATTGCCTTCAATGTGGATAGAATTTGGCATAATTTCTTCTGTAAATATTTAACGAATATATCATTTTTTCGCTCCCCCTCAAACAAACACCTCCACAAGATTCTCCAATCCCTCCAATCCTTCTTTTGTAGAAATTTGGTTAGAACTAAGATTCAAAAGATAAAGGTTTTTCAGTTTTTCTAATCCCTCCATTTTAGAAATTTGGTTCATCGAAAGATGTAAATCTCTGAGTGCTGTAAGGTTCCCTAAGCCTTCAATTTTACTGATTTGGTTAGCATCCAAAAGTAATACTTCCAATTTTTCTAAATTGTCTAAGCCTTCAATTTTACTGATTTGATTATTGTCTAAGTACAAATTTGTCAGGTTTTTCAAATGCTCTAAGCCCTCCATTTTTTGGATTTGGTTAGAGTCTATATACAAAATCTCCAAATTAGTTAGTTGTTCTAAACCCTCAATTTTTTCTATTTGATTTGCCGAGAGATACATCGTCAAAAGTTTTGTAAGTGTGTCTAAACCTTCAATTTTAGAGATTTCGTTAAAATCAAGAAACAAGGTTTCAAGATTTACCAAAGCCTCCAAACCCTTCATACTTCGGATTTGGTTGGAGGATAAACACAATTCTTTGAGGCTTTTCAGTTGCTCTAAACCCTCAATTTTCTGAATATTATTCCCGTATAAATCCAATTTTCGCAACCAAACCATGTCCCTGACTTCAACAGGAATTTCGATTAAATCGAATTTAGGAAGACTGAGGGATTTATCTTGAATTTTGATACATTCTTCAATGATTTTGAGGGCTTTTGCTGGGGTTTTCATGGAGCGTTGAGGTTTGTTTTGATTCCTAATTTAGTGAAAATATTCGGAATGATATACCATTTGGCGGACAGATATATTTGACTTAGAGAAACCTCTCCCCCGACCCCTCTCCAATTCCATTGCGGCTACTGACAGGGGGGGGAATCGGCGACAAATGCTCCCCTCTCAGCAGGAGCTACGGTTTATACATAAGTCTGTAAGTATTTGAAAATGAGTTAGTTAATCTCTCCAAGTGTTCCCCTTCTCAGCAGGAGAAGGGGTTAGGGGATGAGATCAAAAGGTCATTTTTAGGAAAAAACTAACAACTTTACCCAGCTTTTTACTCATTTACTTAAAAGAATATGAATCATAAATACTTATGTATAAACCGTAGCTCAGCAGGAGAGGGGCTGGGGGAGAGGTTTTTTGATAATCCGCCAAATAGTACATATTTCCGAAAATATTTAACCAAAAATATTACCCATAAAAAAAGCCCACCAAATAATTTTGGTAGGCTTTTTCAAATTGGAATTTCAACAATTATTTTGGTAAAACAACTCCATCGATTACGTGTACAATTCCGTTTGTACCTTTCAAATCGGTTGCCGTTACATAGGCAGAACCACCGTTTTCGTCCGTCAATTTTACTTTACCGTTGTCAATTGTAGCGGTGAGTTTTCCACCACTTACCATGGTCAAAACTACTTTACCCATACCTTTTTTAATGGCAGCCATTACCGCTTTTGCATCCAAACTACCACTTACTACGTGGTAAGTGAGAATTTTTGCTAATTGAGCTTTATTTTCTGGCTTCAATAATGTTGTAACTGTGCCAGCAGGTAATTTGTCGAAACCAGCGTTGGTTGGTGCGAACACCGTAAATAGTCCTTTTCCTTTCAAAGTTGCTACTAAATCTGCCGCTTTCACAGCCGCTACTAATGTTGTATGGTCTGCCGAACCAATCGCTACGTCAACTACATCTTTTGCTTGTCCAAAAGAAACCATTGGTGCAAAACCTACCAATAACATAAAAAATACCTTCTTCATTTTGTTCATTGTTTATTGTGAATAATAGACATAGAACGGCTTGGACTGTTTATTGTTTAGCGATTTTGAGGATTAAAATATTTATTTTTTTAAACGAAACATTTGCCGATTTTTTGTGTTTAAGAAACTTATAATCAGACATTTACGATTATTTTTATTTACTTCAAAAAGGTAGTTGTGATAATGTACCACGGGATTGTATTCCATGAAATTGGAGTTCAAATCACGGGATATAATTCCGTGGTACGAGTGCTACCGATCTACATAACCAAAAATATTAGAATCCGAAAAACTAAAATACTAAAACACTACCTTTGCATTCATAAACAAATATCCATTGCAAAAGACCGTCTTCGCTATAACGCCCCCGTTTACGCAACTCAATACGCCCTATCCCGCAACGGCGTACATAAAGGGATTTCTGAATACCAAAAATATCTCCTGTTTTCATGCCGATTTAGGCATTGAAGTCATTTTGGCTTTGTTTTCTAAGAAGGGTTTGGAAGAACTCTTTTCTTCAATTTCTTCTACCAATTTATCAGATAACGCTCAGAGAATCATAGCCTTACAAGATGACTACATTCAAACCATCGACCCCGTAATCTCATTTTTGCAAGGTAAAAACCCAACGCTTTCTCACGTGATTTGTCAGGAGAGTTTTCTGCCCGAAGGATCTCGTTTTGCTCAATTAGAAGAAGATTTGGATTGGGCTTTTGGTTCGATGGGAACACAGGACAAAGCCAAACATTTAGCGACTTTGTATTTAGAAGATTTATCGGATTTAATCATGGAATGTATTGATCCACATTTCGGATTTAGTCGATATGCGGAGCGTTTGGGGCGTTCTGCCAATAGTTTTGATGAATTACATGAGGCTCTCCAACAAGAATATACTTACATCGACAAAATTCTCATCAAGATTTTAGCCGAAAAAATGGCTACAATTCAACCCAAATTAGTGGCTATTTCCGTGCCTTTTCCAGGGAATTTGTACAGTGCTTTTCGTATCGGACAATGGATTAAAAAACACTATCCCGAAACAAAAATTGCGATGGGAGGAGGTTTCCCGAATACAGAATTACGCTCGCTTTCGGATGTCAGAGTTTTCGAGTTTTTTGATTTTATTACCTTGGATGATGGCGAAGCTCCTTTGGATAATTTGATGGAATATCTTGAAGAAAAACGTCCTTTGGAACAACTGAAACGTACTTTTATCCTACAAAATCGAGAAGTAAAATACATCAATAACAGCAAAACGCCCGACTACAAACAGTCCGAGGTCGGTACGCCTGATTATTCAGATTTGTTGTTGGATAAATATATTTCTGTCATCGAAATCGTGAATCCCATGCACCGAATGTGGGGTGATGGACGTTGGAATAAACTCACGATGGCTCACGGTTGCTACTGGGGCAAATGTACTTTCTGCGACATTTCCTTAGATTATATCAAAATTTACGAACCCGTTGCTGCCAATTTGCTTTGTGATAGAATGGAAGAAATGATAGCTCAGACAGGTCAGAATGGTTTTCATTTTGTGGATGAAGCCGCACCGCCTGCCCTCATGCGAGCGTTGGCTTTGGAAATTTTGAGGCGTAAACTTTCGGTCTCTTGGTGGACAAATATTCGTTTCGAGAAAAGTTTTAGTCACGATTTGTGTCAATTACTCAAAGCCTCTGGTTGCATTGCCGTTTCAGGAGGTCTGGAAGTAGCTTCTGACCGCCTTTTGGATTTGATTCAGAAGGGTGTAACCGTCTCGCAAGTTGCCCAAGTTACTCGTAATTTCACCGAGGCGGGCATCATGGTTCATGCGTATTTGATGTACGGTTTTCCAACACAAACTGCCCAAGAAACCATTGATTCACTCGAAATGGTAAGACAAATGTTTGAGCTGGGCATTCTGCAATCAGGTTTTTGGCATCAATTCGCCATGACCGCCCATAGTCCCGTGGGAATGTACCCAGAGCAATTTGGGGTGAAAATTGAGAACCCAATCATCGGCAGTTTTGCCAATAATGACTTGGTGCATCACGACCCAAAAGGTACTGACCACGACACGTTTAGCTATGGTTTAAAGAAATCACTTTTCAATTTCATGCAAGGAATTGGCTTTGATTTACCGCTTCAAGAATGGTTTGAGTTCAAAGTTCCCAAAACGAAAGTTCCCAAAAATTATATTGAAATGGCTGTTTCGGAAGAGGAGGAATTTGCACTAAGACCTTCGTCAAAAGTTGTTTGGTTGGGCAAAAAGCCTTTGGTGGTTTATTCAAATACAAAAAAGGGTGAATTGGCAACTTTAAATTTTCACAACAAAAAAGAAGAATTTTCTATCAAAACAAATAAAGTTCAAGGGGATTGGTTGGCGGAAATTTTAAGCTTAATTTCTCCGAAAAATAAGAAAATTTATACTTTCCAAGAAGTGCAAAATCATTACGAAAACGCTGGATTACAGGATTTTGAGTTGTTTTGGTACAATAAACCTGTGAATGGTTTGGGGGAATATGGGTTGTTGGTTTTATAGATTAAATACAGTAAATAAAAAGAAAAAATGATTGATATTCCTTTACATAAACTTACTGGATTTAATTTAGAAGAATTGCCTTTGCAAGGTCATATTAGAACTTTGATAGATTTCATTAATGGTCAAAATGGGTTCAAACTTTCATTCCTCTTTTTATTTCATGGACAAAGGAATTATGATGCTTTGAATTTTATAAAAGATGATAAATTCTATTCTTTTTTTATACATAATCTAAGTTGTAACGTTTATAAAATTGTAAAAGCGAGTACAAAGAGTAATATTTTTAATAGAAAACCCTCGGTAGAAGTGGCATGAATATGTCTTGGTAATAAATCGGTTATCATTGAGAATGA
>JAAFJL010000214.1 GCA_013298865.1 Cytophagales bacterium
TTTGTACTTGTCCTGAATGGGTATCAAAACCGCCAAGCGAGATAAAATATACTTTCGTTTTGAGTCCACCGCCAATCAAACGGGCTACGATTTTCAACTGGTCTGCCACAGAATTAGTATTGGCAGTTGGATAGGGATTAGTTGTATAAGTAAAGTTTCCTGCATTATGAGCGGCTGTGATTTCAGCCGAATAAGCAACCGCTAATACTTGTTGGTTACGAATAAATGAGATTAAATCTGCCGCTTCGCAAGTATTGTTACAAGGCAAATCTACGGGCGGAAGATTACTATTTCCACCACCTACCAGAGCCGCATAACTGGCAGGGTCGTTGATGGCAACTGCCATAGACTGGTCACTCCCCAAGAGTGTTGTGGAGGTCAAATACCCAATCTGAATAGCCAGAGGGTCTTCCATCGTGGCATTCAGATTATCTCTATCCGTAATCGGAGGCGTTGGATAATTAGTGAAACGGTCTTCCAAATATCGTCCTGCCCAACCCGTATCTTCCGTTACGGCAGAATCAGTGGCAGTCATCCAAATATCCGTAGCTCGTTGGTGTGAATAACTGGGTGTTGGGTACGAAACAGAATGTACGACCGACATTTTACCATTATCGTGCATTTGTTTCAAGCCCGTCATGCTTGGGTGCAAGCCCGTAGAGCCATTTCCCAAGGGCAAAACAGAAGCCTGTGGAATGGCAATATTAGCTCTGAGGTTGTTATATTGAGCATATTGGTCGAGTGGAATGACTGTATTTAAGCCATCGTTACCGCCACTCAAATAAATAATTACTAAGGCACGGTCTTTGGCAAGGGCATTGGTTTTTAACAAGGATTGTACCAAAGGCGAATTGATACCAAAGGCTTTTACACCAAAACCTTCTACCATTACGGGTAGTAAAAATGAGGATGTTGCAGCAAGAAAATCTCTACGTTTCATATTTTTATGGCTTTTAGCTGTCAGCTATCGGCTATTGGCTTTTAGCTATTGGCTTTTTTGACAAAATTTGGATTAAAAGTTACTCGTTCTTTAATTATGCTTATTTTATGTTTTTTACTTGAAAAAACAATGTCTCAAAACTCATAGCTCACGGCTCATAGCTTTAAAATATCTGATATTCAGCCATTCTGAAAAGGAATTTCATCACATTTTCCATTCGTACTCGCACGGTTGTTGTCCTCGATACAAGATTGGCGGAAGTTGCTGTTTTGTACAAATTCCACTGAGTCGTCCAAATATCAGGATTTTCACTTTGCATAAAAATTGTATTAATCAAAAAATTCTTTTGGTTGGCATTTAGTCCAGTAGCACAAAGATTTTTGACTAATAAATCCACTACCGAAGCAGCGTTTGAGGGGTCATAATAATTAGGGGCTGGCGTTGCGGGTCTATCAACCCAAGCCATGAAATCAATTTTAGCTCTATACACAGGCATGACCTGTGAGCCTGTGAAGGTCTGATTCTGACCTGAAATCATGGCATCTCCAAATTTATTGCGTAAACCAATCATCGAAGCATTAATCCAGTTGCGAGATAAACCAGGCTGATAGTAGGCATCGTACCCAAAAACCGTAGGTTGTGTTAATATGCTCATCTGCATTTCGTTCATACGGTTATAAATGTAGTCGGTATAATTTTTATAAGTCGTAACGCTGTTCAAATCGCTTCCTACAAGCAATGGAGTAGGAAAACCAAAGAATTGAAAAGTACCAATAATTAATTCGGAAGGAGCTTTTACGATTGAACCAATGTTTTCTTCGTCATAAAAATGTTCCGACATTAATAATTTCTTGATGACGGGCTTAATCTCAAAAGTTCTACCCGTAACAGGGTCTTGACTTTTGAAAAGGTTAGCCAAAGGAATAATCACATTATCTTCAATGGCTTGAGTAACATTGGGATTAACAAAAAAGCGATACAGTTTCCGACAAATAAACTTCGGCGTTTCAGGATGACGAAATAGCATCGCCAATAAATCATCCAATTCTGCATCTCCTGCGGTGGCATAACCCACGGGAGCAACCGAACGCCCCGTGATGACTGTTCCCAAAGTAGGATTCGTAGGATTCGCAGGGTCAGGGTATTTTGTGGAGAATTGTTTGTTGGTCGTATCGTGGCGAGTAAGATTGAAAGTTGTGCCTACGGAAGTGGTATTGGCAGTATAAAAATTGGAATATCTCCAACCCGTCAAAACCCTTGCGGCAGCTTTTACATCGTCTTCGGTGTAGTTATTATTGCCTGCAAAATCCTTTACTCCAACCACAAATAATTCTTGCAATTCACGAGCGTAGTTTTCATTAGGTTTAGTTTTTTCATTATCATGCCCATTCAGATATTTGAGCATCGCAGGGTCTTTGGTGATGTTATACACAAAGTCTCTGAAATTCCCCAGAATGCTGGTTCTGATGAGCGTAAGGTACTGATAGATAGCACGATGCTCGTCCACGTCAGGTAATTCTGTTACAAAATGATTTTGCCAAAACATCGTCAATTTCTCTGCCAACGAAGGGTTATTCGTCTGAGCTGCCATCAAGCCAATCCACCAATTTCGGATGTAGTTTCTAAAATCACCATTACGAGCACTATTGTAAGGTAGCCCAATGTAAGGCTGCCCGACAGTTGGATTTGGAGACAAGGAAACATTCAAATCAATGGGTGAGCCTGATGGATTTAGAGCAATATTATTAATCAAAGTATCTATTGCCAAAGCAGCACTAATCCCTGTAAAAGCCGAGATATGATTTTGAGTAGGTCCAAAAGTTGTTCTTCTGAGAAAGTGAGTCGCCTGAGCCACCGAAAGAGGTTGAGCATAAGCGTCCAGTGAATAATTCATGTGTCAGCAATTAAGATTATGGGAAATACAATAAGGATTAAGAAAACGAGTGGAAAAGAAGTATTCCGAGGGATAAATTTACATTTTGGTTGTCAAATAATATAATAAATTTAGCGATAAAATTTATATTTCAACATCTACTAATGTTAAATCATACAAAGAAATGAGTGAGCGGTAAATTTTAAGATTTATGTCTTAAAAGCTGTTGAAAGAAAAATAGTCTTCAAATATCGGCAAACTAATCAGCTTAAAAGAGAAATTCATTCCTTACCCATTTCATTACTGAGGCAACTGGTTTCAGCGTATTCGTTTGAATCGCAAAACATCCAGCCTCAATTTCCAAGCAATATTTTTTTCAATGTATGTACTACGACAATTTTTGTACCATATTGAACCCAAAATAGCCTTGTTATGAATTTATTTTAAAATTTAAAAAGGTTGTTGATAGTTCTTCAATTCCAGTTCCTAATATATTTTTGTCTGATTTTTAAGCAGTTATGATTAATACAAAAAACTGTTGGAGGCTTTCGCCAGTTTGTGCCATGAGAAAACCGACTACGGAAAGGATCTGTAAGCAAAAACCCCTCTCAAGTCAATCCTGAGAAGGGTTTTGCAAATCAAATATGGTATGTTTAAAGTTATAATTTTTCGTAAATCACCTACTTTTAAGATTAGTCTGTGGTACTTTATAGCCATCAGCGTAAGTAAAAAAACTTTGATTTGTAGAAATAATACTCTATTTCATCACAGGCACATTCTTTATCCGTATCAATTTTCCATTCACTTCATCCGTCAAAATAAACAATCTTCCACTTGGACTTAGAGCAACTTTTCTGATTCTTACTCGGTCATTTACCAATAATTCTTCTGAACTTACTACTTTTTCGCCTTCTATTTTCAATCTCCACAAACTGCCTCTCGACAAACCACCTACCAACAAATCATTTTTCCATAACGGAAAATCAAAACCTGTGTAAAATACTAAACCCGTAGGTGCAACAGTGTGCATCCATGACCAAACAGGGTCGGTATAAACATTGCCTTCAATAGGTTTAGGAGCAAATTCTGCGAAACGATATTTGCCTGTGGTTTTCATGGGCCAACCGTAATTGGCTTTTGGATTCAGTATATTTATTTCATCACCTTGTTGCGTGCCGTGTTCGCTAAACCAGATTTTTTTGGTGTTGGGTTCAACCGTCAAGCCTTGTGCCGCCCGAATACCCATTGCGTACAAGCCCGCAGGAGCATTTTTACCAAAATCAGGATTGTCATTTGGAATAGTTCCGTCAGAATTTATCCGATATATTTTCCCTCTTTTGTCTTCTATGTTTTGAGCAATGGGCGTGGCTGGCTCATCTTTCTCATTAAATAATCTTTCACCAATCGTAAAAAACAGTTTACCATCTGCCCCAAAAGTCATACCTCCGCCATAATGATAACGTTCAGAAGAGAAGGGGTCTGCCACAAAAAGGGTCTTAATGTCTTTCAAAGCATCATTTTCAAGTTTTGCTCTGATGATTTTGGTAGTTCTTCCTTTGGCGGATTTGGCTGCATAAGATAGATAAACGAATTTGTTTGTTTTGAAATCTGGGTCAATCAAAACCTCAAATTTGCCTGTATTATCTCCAAAACCGCCCAGACTATCTTCCAAATCAGTTGGATAGCCTTGTATCTTGAATTTTTCCTTTTTCATTAAATCAAATCTGACTAAATCACCCTCTTTTTCAGAAATTAAAACTTCGTTCTCTGTCAAAAATGCTATACTCCACGGGCGTTTTAGTCCTTCCAAAATCGTTTCTTTTTCACCCAGCTTGGTCGTATCGCCAGTTGCCCAACCATCAAAGTATGTTTCGATGGTTTTTTCAATCAGTTGCCTTTCTGTGGGAGAGCTTTGGTTTTGAGAAAAAGCTGTAAATAGCAAAGAGAAAAGTCCTAAAAATAAGGTTATCTTTTTCATTTTAAAAGTAATATCGTTTATAAAAATGAAACCATTTCATTTCGTTCACAAATATCTAATATACTTTAAGAATGAATGTCCAGAAACCTGTTTTCCGTAGTACGGATTTATAAATTTGGAGAAGTTTGTTGTTGGTAAATATTGGGAGTCATGCCCTTAATCTTCTTGAAAGTGGCAAAAAATGTAGATTTTGAGTTAAAACCAACTTCATCACCAATGGCTTCGATGGTCAAATTAGTTTTGGTGGCTAAGATTTTGCAGGCTTCGTCAATCCGATATTCATTGATAAAAAGCGTAAAATTTTTCTCTAAATTATCATTCAAAAACTGAGATAATTGATGCCCCGAAACATTGATTTCTTTGGCAAGGTCATTTAGTTTGAGGTTCGGATTTTTGAAGATTTCTTTCTCTTGCATCGCCTTTTCCAATTTTCCCACCATCAATTGAGCTTCCTCTTCATTGAGTTTTTTATCAGCATATTTTTGTGTAGAAAATGAAGATAAATCGTCTGTTCTCTTTCGATAAAGCAATACAAAAACAACAGTATAAAGCATCAACGAGAAACCAATACCCCCCAAAATATAAGAACCTTTGGTAATGTTGAAAATTGCCCAAACATAACAAATAAAAAGAATTAAAATGCCTCCCCAAATGGTCAGAAGCCATTTTTCAAAAGGTTTGATTGTTTCTTTTTGAAAGACTTTTTGAAAAATATTTGCCAATAAAAAACCTGAAAAAGCAATATGAATACCCCACTGTATATAGATTCCGTAAATGATACAAAACCACCATATCTTGGGGAATATTTGATAGGGATAAATGAAGCCTACCACGGTAATCACAGCAATCCAAAAGATAATCATCACAAACCAAGATTTAGGCATTTTTTTGATTTGTTCAACTTCTGATTTTATGAAGAAATACAAAAATGGTCCAATCAAAAAACAGGCAGAAAGCCCAATTTGTAGATAAATTTTAGGCAAACTATGATCAAAATAATAAACCACAGATTTTCCAATTCTGATGCTTAAAACTAACAATAAAGCTCCCAACAGATAGTTTGACAAGTATTTTTTAGGCGTAAAAAAGATAAAATAAGCACTCAGCAAGAGTCCGTTGAACGCTCCCAAAGCACTAAAAAAGAATAACATTTTACCGCCAAAATCCATGGTTAATTTGGTTATATTCAAATACAACGACAAATATACGATGATTGTGGAAATCTTAGAAGTGGTATAGAAAAGCCTTTCATTCAACATAAAATTAAACCCTCCTAATCCGAAGATTTAGAAGGGTTAGGTGTTTTGAATTGTTTAATACATGGTGCTAAACTGTGATTTTTTTAAAAGACGTAACAACTATTTCAATATTTCTTTAAGCTCTACGGCTTTGAAATTACTGTCCAATTCTATAAATTCTTTGAACATTGCAATGTGACTTCCCCCTAACAAAACTACCACTTTTTTGTCTTTGCTTTCTGTGATTTTTTGCAATAAAGCATACATATAAAGATTCCGTTTGTACCATTCCGAAACTAAATATGCACCCACAAAATTGTCTTTCACACCCGCTTGATTGAACATTGAAATATATGTACCCAAATCTAACCTTCGTACTTCAGTTTCGTTGCCTTTCACTAAAAGTTCCGTGAGTGACAATTTTGCTCTGTCAATATTTTCTGTTTTTTCGTAATTTTTTATATCAGCCTCAATCGCTTTCCTGAGTGAAACTTGATTTGCTTTATCAATCATAGTCATCATGCTGTCATAGGGGAAAGAAGAGTCTCTGTAATCGATTCCATAGACTCTTTTATGATTGCATTTCTTAGCAGCCTTTAATGCTAATTGGTATAATTCATCTGCTTCTGGAGACTTCCGACTGGGGTATTTTTTCTTCATAAAACCTAAATAATCATTTCTCAAAAACGCATTGTAAATACTATCCAATTCTGGTTGTCTGGTGTATTCCCATTCTACAAAAATTTTATCAGGATTATATTGCTTGATTTTATTGTTAATATTTTCTAATTCTTTCTGTGATTTTGGGGTCATCACATCAAAAGTATTTACTTGTGCAACATCAAGTCCTGGGTTTCCAAAATGGAATGTACCTACCAATAAAACTTCCTTTTTAGTATTCTGCCCGTGTAGGTTCAAGGTAATAATTGACAAGAGGCATAAGATAATTTTTTTCATGATTTTATGGAGTTTGAAATCTTCGAAATTTATCCGTATTAAAAATGTAAGTCATTAATTATCAATATCTTACATTTTTAATTTATAATTCTCAATTTTTAATTACTTCGTTAATATTGATAACTTTTACACCCATTTCTCTGAATCTTTTCGTCATAATATCCGCATGATTTGCCCCAACTACAATCACTACACGCTTGAAGCCGTTGGCTTTTGAACGGTCGATGGTATTATGACACATATCGTTATTGCGTTGCCACCAGTAGTGGAATTTTTGTCCAAACAAGTCTGCTGGGAAGAAATCTAATTCTCGATATTCCTCTGCCCAAAGATTGATTTTGAAAAGCCATTCTGTGTATTCTGGGCTGTTTAGTCCCTCTGTCAAGTGATCTTTTCCGTAAATCCTGATAGTTTCTTTCTGCAAAAAAGTCATTCTTTGTTTGACCATTTTTCTCAAATCATAAATCTTTTTGCCCTCAACAGAAGTAGAATCTTTCTTGAATTTGTCCATTTTATCGTATAAGAATGAATCTGCTTTTTCCCAAGCATTACCCCACTGTTCATCCCAACGTTGCGAGTCCATGGCGTACATTTTCTTGATACCCAATTCCACCATCATTGGGTGGGCAATATAATCGTATTCATCATCCA
>JAAFJL010000215.1 GCA_013298865.1 Cytophagales bacterium
CTTGGAATGGGACAACTTTTTCGGAAGAAAATGTCAATACTTTACTTGCCCAATAAGTTTTTTGGGAATGAGACAAGTAACTGATTAACAAAAAGATACAAAGTAATGGGGCGGAATTCTTGGACATATTTTTTACCATTTAAGACGGCATTCAGGATTCTGATTTCTTAAAAATCAGTAAACTAAATACAATGATTTCAAAAACTATACCATTTATTCTTGTGATTTTGATGCGTGATTTTTTTCACTAAAACTCAATTTTTAACTATTGTAAATTCAACTCTACGATTCAATTTTCTCTTTTCTTCGCTTTGATTATTAGCAATTGGTCTGGTAGAACCCCATCCTTGAATCTGTACACGTTTGGGGTCTATCCCCTTTGCAATCAAATATTTACGAACAGCATCAACTCTATTTTTAGATAATTCTAAATTTGCATTCCAATCACCCTGATTATCGGTATGTCCTTCCAATAGAATCTCCATTTTGGAATATTCCTTCATTACAGTTGCGATTCGATTCAATTCTTGTGAAGACGTAGGCAACAAATCATATTTACTTTGTTCAAAAAATACGCTATTCAATGTCATTTTTTGACCTGCTTCAATCGGAATCATTGTAAAATTCTTCTTAATTTCTTTGTAATCTTTTTCCTCCGACAAATCCAATGGCTCTGAAACTGGCAAAAAACCTTTCTGAGAAGCCGTTAAACTATACGCCTTTTTTGTAGGAAGCATCATTTTGTAATCTCCTGTAAGAGGGTCAAAAATAACACAAATTGTATCACTTTCTTCTAAACCTTGAGCCATTATTTTAGCAGCAATCGGTTTCTTAGTTGTACCATTAAAAACTCCTCCTGTTAATTGGACAACTGGATTGGGTTTTATGGATTCAGGAACACTCAAACGGAAAATATCTTCTTCACCAATCGCTTTTTCTTTTGAACTTAAATACGCAAAAGAACCATCGGCAGGAATTGAAAAATAGCCATCCCAACGATCTGAGTTAATTTGGTCACCCAAATTTTTGGGTTCAGCCCAATTTGTCCACGATTTATTGATACGTTTTGTCATGAAAATATCACCATCCCCAAATCCACTAAAACCTTTACTCGTAAAATATAATGTCTCTCCGTCAGTGGCAAAAAATGGACAGCTTTCGTCCTCGGCAGTATTGATTTTTGGTCCTAAATTCTGAGGTTCTGACCAAGAATTGTCTTTTTGTAAAAATGAAACGTATAAATCTTTTCCTCCAAAAGTTTCTTTGAAATGTGCTGTAATAAATAAAGTTCGACCGTCAGGTGAAAGTGAAAACTCTGCAAAGTTTGATTTATTCTGAAATCCTTTGATTTTCAGTGGCTTAGGAAAAGACCAAGTATTATTTTTTAGTCTTGATGCTACCGAAACGCCTTTTTCCATCGAACTATCAGACAGATAGATATTATTTAAAATTGCCGTTTTTTGGTCTGGTGAGATAGAACAGATTGCATTATTATGACGGTTGTTTATTGGGCTACCCACAGACTTTGCTTTTCCCCAAGTTTTATCAGGTAAAATCTCTGAATACCAAGCATCCTGCAATTTATCTTTCCCGATGTTTTCTGGATGCCCTTCTCGTGTAAAATACAAAGTTTTTCCATCAGGTGAAATCACAGGCGTAATTTCAGCAAACTCTGAATTTACATTCCTACCTAAATTTTCTTTTGTAATGACTGGCGGTAAATTTGTCGCTATGTTTATTTCTGCTTGAATCGGTCTATCTGATTGAGATATTCCGATGGCATCAATTTGATTCCACCCTTTAACTTTTGAAGAATTAATCACTAATTTAATTGCTTTTACCTTGAAAGTTGTCAGTTGAGGAAAAATCAACTGCAACATTTTACCAATCAAATTTGTGGGGGCGGTTTTATTGTAGAAGAGCGGTCTGATATTATCTTTTTCGTCGAATGCTTCAATTTTCACAATAGAACCCTGCCCAAAATTCTCTGCAATCGCAACTTGCTTGATTGGCATAATCGTGTCGAAGGCAACAATGATAAATTCTTCGGTCGTGTTATCTTGTGTAAGTGGTTGCCAAGCACATTTGCTTGGTCCTACTTGGGGCAATTTATTTGGTTTTCCGAGAATCTGAATTGCCCGATTCTCTTTTGTCGTTTCTGTGTCGTAATATTCAGATGAAAAACCTACAATTCTGCTTGCCCAATGGGTTCTCTGCGAAAAACCTATAGTAGCGTTAAGTAAAAAAAATATTAAAAGGGTTAAGCGTTTCATTGATTTACAAACTTTTTAGACCTTTGATTTTCTCTATGGGGTCTTCTGCACTAAAAACATAATTACCAGCAACCAATACATCTGCCCCTGCTTCAACGAGTTTTATGGCAGTTTCATTGTTTACTCCACCATCAATTTCAATCAAAGTAGATAGATTTTGGTCGTCAATCATCTTCCGTAATTTACGAACTTTTTGGTAAGTTGATTCAATAAATTTTTGTCCTCCGTAACCAGGATTTACTGACATCAATAAAACCATTTCGCAATATGGCAAAATTTCTTCTAAAACACTTACAGGAGTTGAAGGATTCAAAACTACGCCTGCCAAACACCCTAAGTCCTTGATTTGCTGAATGGTACGGTGCAAATGTGTACAAGCCTCGAAATGTACAGTAATATTATCTGCTCCAATTTTCTTGAAAGTTTCAATATATCTTTCAGGTTTTTCAATCATCAAATGGACATCCATAGGCTTCTTGGCGTGTCTTTTTATAGCTTCAATTACGGGCATTCCGAATGAAATATTTGGAACAAAAAGTCCGTCCATGACATCAATATGAAACCAATCTGCCCTAACATCGATCAACGAAAATCGACCATCGACAATTCTAATATCGGTTTTTTTTGCCTTCAAAATTACAAAGGACTATTTCTTTTCCGTTAGCTTTTTTCAAAATTACCTTATTGGGTTCTTTTAAATCTATTTTTTGAATGTAGTTAGCATCATGAGGCAGATACAGATTTATCAATTGCGCATCTTCTGTATGTTTTTGAATCGTTGCCGTGTAAACATCAAACTTTCCGTATTCTTCTGCACTGAAAGATGGATAAATTAGAGTATCTCCAGTTTGATATTTTTTAACAATATCCTTTGCAACTAAAGCATAAGGATTTTCTTTTCTTGGAGTATTTCTCTGAGAGTATTTGGGAGAAACATCTTCATAAAATTGCCATGTTATTTTTCCAACAACAACACTCTGTATCAAAATTTGTATCACAAAATAATACTTGAATTTAGGTGAAAAATATAACAATTCTCTGAAAGTGAGTGAGACTAAAATGATAGCGTAAGGAAATGCAAAACCAGAGTAACGTTGAGTTAATCCAAAAGTATGTCCATTCTTTAAAGCAATAATTACTAAGAAAAAAGCAGGAAAAATTGCCAAGATTCCGAGAAAAGTCAAAAGTTTTTTATTCTCATAAGTCACTGATAAATAATACTTTACTAAAACAACAAACAAAATTATACAAAAAACAAGTTCAAAATAATGTGTTTTTGCTTTTGAGAAAAACAAACCTCCCAAAACAAAAATTGAGATAATTCCAAAAATCCAATTATCATTTTTTGTCTTTTCATATTTGTAATATAGCACAATCATTGAAATTGCACTTATCAAAGCTAAGGCAAGGTTTTTAAATCCTGATAAATGCTCTGTTAATCCGTTACTAACCCAAAATAAATCAGCAACAATTGGGAGTGTTCTGTATAAAACATTTTTGGGGGTTGCAGGGGCAATTAATTCTGTCGGGGCGGTTTTGGCTATTTCAGCATACATTTTTGCCTGATAACCTAAAGTATGAAAAGTGTATTGTCCGCCGCCGTACATTATCCAAAGTCCAAAACCGATGAGTCCGATGCTGAGAGCAATTGGTAATAGAATCCACGGTCTGAGTTTCCTGACAAACAGCAAAACATAGATTCCATGCACCATGAAAACTACTGCTGAAAGGAAATGTGAGAGCAGACAAATCATTGAGATTACTCCATAAATAAAGTATAGGTTGTAGTTTAAAGTTTTTCTTTCTTCATTTTTAACAATCTTCAAAAAAATATGAGTTGATAATAATGTGAAGAAAAAGGTCATTGAATAATTACGAGCCTGTTGGGCGTAAGTAATAAAAAAAGGCTCAATGCTCATCAGAAACGATGAAACCAAAGCCAATAAATTACTTTTGAGATGTTCTTTTACGAAGAAAAAGAGAAGAATTATAATTGCTAAACTCCATAAAACTGAAAAAAAACGAACAGAATAATCACTTAATCCGAAGGCTTTTATCCAAGTATGTAGTAGCACGTAATAGGCTGGACTATTGCCGATGTCGCTACGAGTATTGGCTTCAAAATAATCTTGAAGGCTTTTTTCTTTCCAGAAATCTTGGGGAGTGAATGTGGGGTTGTTAAGAATTTCAGGCTGATTGGCTGCACCTAAAGCTGCACCCTGAGAAACCATGAGTGAGGATTTTTCATCGAAGAAAATTCCGTGATTGTCTAATCTAAAAATCCTGAGTCCGAAAGCAAAAAGAAGGATTATTGTAAAAAAAATTAGGCTATTTTTATAAGAAATATCTGTGTAAGTCATTGCAACGAGATGATTTCCTACAAAATTAGCCCAATTTTCTGATGTTCGGTACTTGAAACTTAATTTTGATACTTGTTATTTTTTGATTGAATAATTTACACGCATTAAAATCGAAAATTTAAAATAATACGCCCAATCCAATACTAATTACATTATTTCTAAAAATTCCTCCTTTTGCCAAAGCTGGTGCTTGAAGTGTGTAAGCATAACGAGCATCCAAGAAAATCTTTTCAGAAAAATGTAATCCCATACCAAACTGTCCGCCATATTCAAGAGCTTCATTTTTTAGTAGTAATTTACTTTCTTGTGGTAAATATCCAACAAATGGTCCGACAAGGAAGTACGGACGAAGACCAGCATCCCCCGCATTAATTTTCAATAATAAAGGGATTTCAATATGTTGAAAAAATACATCATTATTCGTTGCTGCTGAGTCACCCACTGTGATAGTACTTTTTCCTCTAAAACCTTTTGTAGTGTAATTTACACCTGTCTGGAGCGAAATATCATCATTTAATGGAATATCAACTACAATTCCACCGTGATAACCTAATCTGACATTTTCTGGAGCTCTAAAAAAACCTTGTCCCCAACCACTCGAAAGATTCAAACCACCACGTAGCCCGAATTGGATTTGTGCATTTCCTTGGTTAGAAATAAAGAAAAATGCACTAAGAATTAATAAAAAGTAAAGTTTGTGTTTCATCGGGATAATTTTTGTAAAAGAGTTAATAATTTTGGTGAGTCTTTAGTACGAAATTAATTAATCCAAATTAGAATACTTAATTTCGTTAAACAATAAATCCATAACTGAACTTTGTTTATGACTCCTTCGGAAAAAATTGATGAATTAATCAAAAAGATTAATTTTTATAATGAACAGTATTATCAAAATTCTATTTCGGAAATATCAGATTTTGATTTTGATAACCTTCTGTTACAACTGAAAAATCTTGAAATACAGCATCCTGAGTTTATGAGAGACGACTCTCCTACTCATCGGGTTGGCGGTACTGTTTCGCAAGGTTTTGCTTCTGTAAAGCATAAATATCCAATGCTTTCATTGGGGAATACCTATAATGAACAAGATTTGGCGGATTTTGACGAACGGGTTCGTAAAATCATTACTGAGGCGGATATTGAATACATCTGTGAGCTAAAATTTGACGGTGTGGCTCTTTCAATGTGGTACGAGAATGGCGTTCTCGTAAAGGGGGTAACTCGTGGAGATGGTGTTAGTGGAGATGACATCACAAATAATGTCAAAACAATTCGCACTGTTCCTTTAAAAATAGCAACAAAAAATATGCCAGTTAGTTTTGAGGTTCGTGGAGAAGGTTTTATGCCATTATCTTCTTTCGAGATGCTTAACAAAGAACGAGAAGATATTGGAGAACAATTGTTGGCAAATCCAAGGAACGCTGCTTCGGGGACTTTCAAGATGCAAGATTCTGGTGTGGTGGCAAAACGAAAAATGGATTGTTATGTCTATCAGTTTCAGTCGGACGATGACACACTCTTTGAAACGCATGAGCAAAGTTTATCATGGATGGTTGAAGCTGGTTTTAATATTTCTCCGACATGGAAAAAATGTACAACCCTACAAGAAATTTATGATTACATTAATTTTTGGGGAGTCGAAAGACACAAACTTCCCTTGAATACAGACGGTATTGTTATCAAAATAAATTCATTTGCACAAAGGCGAGAATTGGGCTTTACGTCAAAGTCACCGAGATGGGCAATTTCATATAAATACAAAGCAGAATCAGCCTCTACGCCATTAGAGAGCGTTTCTTTTCAGGTTGGCAGAACAGGAAATATCACGCCCGTCGCTAACCTAAAGCCTGTGCTTTTGGCAGGAACAGTAGTAAAAAGAGCTTCAGTACACAATGCAAACGAGATAGAAAGATTAGGTTTAAGAATCGGAGACTTTGTTTTTGTAGAAAAAGGTGGAGAAATTATTCCTAAAATCACTGCCGTAGATTTAGACAAAAGAACCGACGCTACAGTAGCAATTGTTTTCCCAGAAAACTGTCCAGAATGCCATACTCAACTTATCAGAAAAGAAGGAGAAGCCAATCATAGATGTCCAAATGAAAAAGGTTGCCCGCCACAGATAAAAGGAAAGATTGAGCATTTTATTCAACGTAAAGCGATGAATATCGAGAACTTGGGAACTGAAACAATTGAGACTTTTTTCAGAAAAGGGCTAATCAATAACCCTGCAGATTTATATGATTTGAAATTTGAGGATATGATTTCGTTAGAAGGTTTCCGAGAAAAATCAGTAAATAATATTTTAGCTGCTATTCAAAAATCAAGAGAGATTCCATTTAAACAGGTCATTTTTGCAATTGGCATTCGATTTGTTGGAGAGGGCGGTGCAGAACGATTGGCAAGTTATTTCAAAAATATGGACGCTATGGCAAATGCTTCTTTGGAAGAATTGAAACAAGTTCCAGATTTTGGTGAAACTACCGCACAAAGCGTCTATGCGTATTTCCAAGAAACAGAAAATAGAGCTTTTATTGAAAGATTAAGAACGGCAGGTTTAGAATTTAAACACGAAGAACAAGAAATTATCATCGAAGGAAACGCACTCGAAGGCAAAACTTTCGTAATTTCGGGTACTTTTCAGCATTTTGAGAGAGATGATTTAAAAGTTAAAATAGAAGCAAATGGAGGTAAAGTGCTAAGTGGTGTTTCTGGAAAACTAAATTTCTTGTTGGCGGGCAATGATGCGGGGCCTTCAAAATTAGAAAAAGCTCAAAAATTAAATGTAGCCGTAATTTCAGAAGAAGATTTCTTGAAAATGATTTAGCTTTGGTAACAAACTCTCTGCCAATAGCTAATTGCCAATAGCTTCAAAATAATATATACCAAAAAACGATATAATGAGACCAAAATTTCACGGGGTTGCCCCTGCTTTAGTAACGCCAATGCTTGAATATGGCGAAATAGATTTCGATGGACTTCAACGAGTTTTACAACACGTAAGCGA
>JAAFJL010000217.1 GCA_013298865.1 Cytophagales bacterium
AAAAACTGTACGCCTCAACGTCTCGGGCAATCGGAACTCAGTATTCATTAGAAACAAACTATATCCTCAATAATCATATTTCTTTTGCAGCCGACTTTGCTTATTTTCAAGCAGGTCAGTACGTAAAGGAGACTGGTAAAGGGCAAAACATTACTTATTTATCAATCAAATCATCCATTAAATTTTAATCACAAAATGAAAATTGCAAAACAAATCCCAGCTTTCCTTTTAGGAGCTATGTTCATCTATGGCGGAGCCGCCCACTTTTTAAAACTCATACCAACAGAAACAATGACAGGTAATGCTGCCAAGTTTATGGAGCTTTTTGCCGTGAATTCTGGCTACATGAACACTATCAAAGTATGTGAACTTCTTTTCGGTATTTTGGTCTTGATTCCCAAAACTCGTGCTTTGGGTCTTATTTTATTAGCTCCGATTGTGGTGAATATTTTGTTATTTGAAGTTCATCTTGCAAATGCCCCAGGTATCGGAGTAGCACTTACTTTGGTGACAGCTTTGGCAATGTATTTCAACAAAGAAAAATATTCGAGTATTCTTTCTTAGAAGATATTTTACAAAAATAAAAAGGGTCAAACTCATTGTGAGGTTGACCCTTTTTTATTTCGTGATAGGAAGGAAATTTAACAATTCTGATGCTATTTTAGCATTAACAAAATACAATATGTTGACCACTTTTAGGAATTTTTAATGTAAAAAATCTACTAAGTTCCTCAAAGACAATACATTATGTACTGGAGCAAAAATATCAACAAATGGCATTGCTACTTGCATACCTTGGGCAGTTGCTTCAAAATTCGGACTTCCTGCGAGTGGATTTAGCCAAATAATTTTCTTAGATTTTTGCTGAATCCTTCTCATACTTTCTTCTAAAATATCTAAATCTCCTGTATCCCAGCCATCACTCATTATTAGAACAATGGTATTTTTGTTTAATAATTGTACACCAAAGTTATCCACAAATGTTGATAAAGACTTGCCAATTTGTGTGCCGCCAGACCAATTCTGAGCAGTTGTGGACAAGTCGTCCAAAGTTTTACGAAATGAGTTTTGTTGTAATTCTTTGGTAATTTTTTGAAGAGAAGTTCCGAAAGTAAAGGTTTCAATTTGTTTAAAAACAGACTGAAAAGCGTACATAAATTGGAGTAAAAATATGCTATACAACTCCATAGATTTACTGACATCACAGAGTAAAATCAACTTAATTTTATTCTTTTTTGGCTTTTTGTACTGGATGTTGACCAATTCACCACCATTTCTCATGTTTTTACGAAGCGTATTTTTCAAATCAATGACTTTCCGAGTGTTCGATTTTTTATGTCTTCGGTTTACACGATTAGCGAGCCACTTCGCCATTTCTCTGATACGCTCAGAAATTTCCTCGATTTGGTCTTCGGGAATTGTAGAAAAATCTTGTTCGACCAAAATCTCTCCTGCACTATGAATTGCCGTTTGGATTTCTTCTTGCAGTTGATTGCCGTAAAGCCAAGATTTCAGACTTTGTAAAGAAGGTTGTTTGTTTTGGCTACGATTTCTGTCTAAAGAATCTTTGGTTTTGGAGTCAACGGCTTGGTCTAATTCTTTCCAATATTGATGATGGAGCGAATCAAATTTTGAAAGTTGTCGAACATCCCTACACAGCGTAACCATCAGACACATTTTGAATTGAAGAGAATCTTGGAAGGGAATGAAACTCAAAGCCTGTAAAGCGGTTGCCTCTTCTTCAAAACCAATCGTGAAATCGTTTTGCCTGAGAAATCGACAAAATGCGATGATATTTTCACTCAGAGAAGTTCGGCGTTGAATCATAGCGAATCCACTTTTGAGACAATCCCAGTTTTGGCATAAAGTTCAGTTAACGATAATTGCGTTTGACGAATGTCTTTCCAATCTTTCAAGATTACGCCCAAGGTTTGCTCAATTAAAGTTTTATCTAAATAGTCGAAATGTAAAGCAGAAAGTGCCATTGCCCAGTCTAAAGTTTCGGCGATGCCAGGCGTTTTTTCTAAACGTAACTTCCTGATTTCCTGCATGAAAAGGCAAATTTGTTCAGCAAGACGAGCATCAATTTCTGGAAGGCGATTTCTGAGGATTGAAAGTTCCTTTTCAAAATCAGGATAATCAATCCAAAGATACAAACACCGCCTGCGAAGTGCCTCTGATAGCTCACGCACCCGATTACCCGTAACGACAACCTGCGGAATATGAGTAGCCTTAATTGTCCCGATTTCAGGAATAGTAATCTGCCAATCAGAGAGAACTTCCAACAAAAAACTTTCAAATTCTTCATCAGCACGGTCAATCTCATCAATCAATAAAACGGGTGATTTATGATGCGTAATTGCCTGTAAAAGAGGGCGTTTCATTAAAAATTTCTCTCCAAAAATATCAGTTTCAACGTCATCAATTGTCAGATTTTCTTGTTTTTCTAAAACTTTCAGATGTAGTAATTGGCGTTGATAATTCCATTCGTAAAGAGCATTTGAAGCGTCCAGACCTTCATAACATTGTAACCTGATGAGGTCGGTTTCCAGGGCTTTTGCCATTACTTTGGCAATTTCAGTTTTACCTACACCCGCAGGACCTTCAATCAAAAGAGGCTTTTGAAGTTTCATCGAAAGAAAAACAGCCATCACAATTTGTGGTTCTGTGATATACCCTTGTTCAAAGAGCATTTCCTGTATTTTTTCGAGTGAAATCATTTTGTAAATGTTGAGAATTTAAGCTAAAATCAAGAGTGAAATTGCTGTGTTATCTTTCTGATTATCAATGAATAAACGAGTTTTTTCAGAAAAAGTATGATGGATTCTTTTCATTAAACTATCCAGTCTATCCCTTTCGTCATTAAGGGGTTGATAGCTACCAGAATACTGAACGCCAAGGTGGATAAAGTTATCTTTTTGATGGGCAAAAATAGTGATTTTTCCACCAGCTTTCTGATTACTAATACTATTTTTTACAGCATCTTCGACCAATAATTGTAATGCCATTGTTGGTACTTTGGCATTTCTGAGCGATGATTGAATATTAAACTGATAGGTAAGTCTATCTTCAAAGCGTATTTTTTCAAGAGAAAGATAATCACTAATAAAATTGAGTTCTTCTTCCAATAAAATAAAACTTAACTGTTTGTTTATCAATAATTTACGAAATAAATCTGAAAGTTTTGTAGTGACTTCCCTTGCCAATGATGAATCCGTGAGAGTCAATGATTTGATGGTATTTAGCGTATTGAATAGGAAATGCGGATTAAGGTGATTCTTCAAACTTTCAAGTTCAGCAATTTTCAAGAGCATCTCCGCATTGGCTTTTGCTTCGGAATTATTCATGGCTTGGATAGCAAATTTATAGCCATGATACAGCACAAACCAACTGGCAATTACTCTGAAAACTCCAGAGTAAATAATAAAGAAAAATGCGAAAGAATAAGCGTGTTTTGAAGGAAATATAAGTTCAATTGGGTAAGTCAGGAAAGTTGATAATGAAATCAAAAGAGTGAGTAAAGCACAAGTTAATGTTGGATAGATGAACATATATTTATAGCTCAACGTATCAAAGTGATATTGGCGGATACTTAGTTTATAAATGTGTGTTCCAGCAATAATTACAATAAAATTGATAGATGAACCAAGCGGAATATTCCCGATGGATTCTGCTAAAAATAAGGAAGAAAAAGTATTAAATCCGATATAAGCCCCCCAGTAGATAAGTTGGAGTAACCAATACAATTGTGCTTTACTTAACATTGTGGCGGCATTTAAAATTTAGAACTGATTGATAATTAGTATGTTATCAAATATTTTTACTTTCTCATTCGCTCAATTTCTTTAGGTACAATTTCGATTGCTTTCCCGATGACTTTCGGAGCAAGTGGTTTTGCCAAAGGAAAAAGATAGGTATTTTCGGTTTCTGAACTGGGGATTTTTATACCAATTGAAGTAGCAATCCAGAGAATGATACTGATGCCAAAAGCCCAAGTAAACATTCCGACGATACCTCCAGCGAGGCTATCGAAACCCCCGAAAACGGTATAACGAATGGATTTTCTGAGTGTCCAGCCTAATTTATTAATTAAAAAAACTATCGGAAAAAATACTGCCCCGAAACCCACGTATGGCAAAATTTTACCAGTCAGTCGGTCACTGATATAGGGAGAAAGCCAATTACTGGCAACTCCCAACATTCTGAAACCAATAATCACTGAAATTACGAAAGCGGCAATAGAAATTACTTCAACGATGATACCCCGTTGATACCCAATAAATCCACCCCAAAGTATGGGTAATAATATGAGAATATCTATTAGTTTCATAAAAAAAGCCCCCTCGCCCCCAGAGGGGGGATTTAGTCATAGATAAAGTTACTGCGAAATGGCTTGGACTCAGATTCCCCCTCTGGGGGTTAGGGGGCTTTTAACTCAAAATCGCTTTTACCATTGCAGAAACAACTTTTCCATCTGCTAAACCAGCTAATTCTTTGCTTGCAATGCCCATAACTTTACCCATATCCGAAGGCACAGATGCACCTACACGAGTAGCGATTTCCTGAATTTTTGCTCTAAGTTCTTCTTCGGTAAGTTGCTTTGGTAAAAATTCTTCAATAATCGTAAGTTCTGCTTGTTCTACTCTTGCCAAATCATCACGATTTTGGGTTTTATAAATCTCTAAAGAATCCCTTCTTTGTTTAGCAGCTTTGGTCAAAATTTTCATTTCAACATCAGCAGATAGCTCTCCAGCAGGATTATTACCTGAAGTTTCTTCTAATAAAATCAATGATTTGATAGCTCTTAAAGCCCTAAGACGGTCTTGGTCTTTGGCACGCATGGCATCTTTAATGCCGTTTTCGATGTTTAGTTTTAATGACATATTTTTGATTTTCTATTTATAAGTCTTTGATTTTCAGTTAAATGTATAAAATTATGAGACTTGAAGTTATTACTCTTCTCGTCGCCATTTTAGTTTTTCAACTGGAATTTTTTGTTCAATTTGGTCTCTTAGTACAACCATAATTTCTTCAATTGATTGCTCTTTAGAAAACCGAATTGGCTCTTTAAAAGTTACACTGAGCGTCGTATTTCTTTTCTTGAAACGCAATCCCTTTTTGTCGAAAGCTCTACGGAAACCATTGATTACCACAGGAACAACAATAGGATTATGTTCCAAAATTAAATGAGCTGTTCCTTTCCGCAGAGGTGCATAAGGCGTTGTTGTACCCTGCGGGAAACTCACTACCCAACCGTAACTGAGACCTTTGCCAACTTTTTCATCTGCACTGGTATCTACCTGGCGTTTAACATCTTGTCCTTTGGCACGCCATGAACGGTTTACTAAAATTGCCCCTGCCTGAGCGAAAATCTTTGGAAGTAACCCTCCGTCTTTCATCGTTTCGGATGCTGCCACATAAAATAACCTTGAACGAGGAGCTAAGAGATAAATCGGGAAATTCACGGAATTACGGAAGCCCCATTTCACACTAAAAAATACATGATAAAGACAAATCACATCCATAAAATAAGTCTGATGATTCGACAAAAATAAAACGCCAGTATTGGGTAAACCTTCCAAGTTTTCGGTACCAGAAATAACGGTTTTATTGTAAATCCGTAAACGCCCGTACGTAATTACGCCCATGATCATAACCATGAACCTTTTCAGTAACATAGAATTGCCAAATGGGTCTCTTTCAAGAAAAAGGTTTTACAGTCAGCCATCTGAGCAGAAAACCAACCAATACGACAGGGAAAGTAAAGAGTTTTCATTGGGATGTTCCAAAGGGAATTATTGACGAACAAGCACTTCTGGAAGCCGACTATTTGATTCATTTAGCTGGTGCAGGTATCGCAGATGAACGTTGGACAGATGCCCGTAAGAAAGAATTAATTGCATCCAGAACAGACACTATTAATTTGATAGTCAGTAAGTTACAGAATATTCCACATAAAATAAAAGCCTTTGTGTCTGCATCAGGTATTGGTTTTTATGGAGCAGATACTGGTGACATACAGATTTCAGAACAACATAAAGTTGGCAATGATTTTTTGGCAGAATGTTGTGTCGCTTGGGAAAATTCAGCCAATAAAGTGAATGATTTGGGGATTCGTACAACCAAACTTCGTATCGGGATTGTTTTGAGTGAAAAGGGGGGAGCTTTGCCAAAATTGTTAATGCCAATTCGTTTTTGGATAGGTTCTCCGATAGGCTCAGGACGGCAGTTTCAGTCATGGATTCATATTGATGATGTCTGTGGTTTATTCATCAAAAGTTTGACAGATACCAGCATGAATGGCATTTATAATACCGTTGGTTCTGCCCCAGTCACGAATGCGACATTAACGAAAATCGCCGCACAGGTACTTAAAAAGCCTCTTTTCTTTCCGAATGTTCCAGCATTTATTTTAAAAATACTCTTCGGAGAAATGGCTGCCATAATACTTGGAGGCAATTACGTTTTAAATGAAAGAATCCAAAAAGAGACAGATTTTCAATACAAATTCCCTGATTTGAAAGGAGCTTTGGAGGATTTATTAGGGTAGGAGAGGAGTTTATCTTCAAATTGTTGAGGTTTGACTTGTTGAATTGTTGTAACTCGTGACATACAACCTTAATTGTCATATATTTTTTGCAAATCAATTCTGTTTGAGCATAAAAAAAAGCCTTCTGAAAACTAATTTCAAAAGGCTTTCTTTTTATGGCTCTAAAATATCAAATCAATTATTTTAAAAAGTCAACCTACTGGTTGCGTTTGCAAAGGAAATCCGACCGCTATTGAGAAGTTTTTTGGCTTTGGCATTATTGGTCGAAACCGTAATATTATGTCCACTTTTAATCAAAACTTTATCTGTCATATCTGGTACTCTACCACAAGACCATGTTGCAGGGGTGTTCCAATCGCCAGAAGCTAAAGAATAAATCATACCCGTACACGGCGAAGAACATTCTCCTTGTTCTTCATTATAAAGCAACGACACTTCTTCATCTGTCAATGCCCCGTTATAGATTTTTACATCATCAATTTTTCCAGTAAAGAACTGAATATCAGCACGGTATCTTGACCCTATCGCCCCAGCAATAGGCGTGGCATAGGCTGGTGCAACACCCGTAGAAGAAACAGTACCTACTTTTTGACCATCAATATATAGTGTTAAATTATTAAGCGTACGAGTAGCCACAACAAAATGCCATTGATTTGTAGTTACATTATTAGTTGATAGTACTTGTGGAATAGGAAGGGCTGCATAATAAATATAAGAAAAGAAATTCCAATTAGGATTTGATGCTGTGACATTGGTCAGAGCAACTGCTTGGTCTGAACCATTCCCACCAATAGAAATAATTGTCTGTGAATATGCAGTTGTATTACTGGCATTTACCCATGCAGCATAAGTATATTGACTTGGAGCGAGAGAAGCCCCTGGAATTGAAATATAATTACTTGTACCATTAAAACTATAAGCACTGTTGGTTTTCCCGAAACGGTCTGTTGTCAAAGTTGCACCATTTACTGTACCGTGGTTGCTACCTTTTGAATCCAAAGCATTTCCATCAAATTTATAGCAGGCTAAAAGTTGG
>JAAFJL010000216.1 GCA_013298865.1 Cytophagales bacterium
CGACTCGCCAATGATTGAAGCTCCAATTATCAGTATTATTGAAGCAAAAAATGATAATTTCGAGTTGGGAATTCCGCAGTGCATTGCCACGATGTACGCCGCTCAAATTTTTAATGAAAGAAAAGGTAAAGAGCAAAAATTAGTTTACGGAGCAGTTTCTATCGGGACAGAATGGCAGTTTTTGAAATTAGAAAAGATGATTGCGTATCAGGATACAGAATATTATTCTATCAGAAATTTACCTGAATTATTGGGCGTTTTACAAACTATTGTAGAAGAGTATTGAAACAACGAGCTGATGCACTTCTTTGCAGAATCTTCTCTCATACGTCCGAAACCGTCTTTGTTCTTTGCAAAATTACAGAAAATACATGAAATCATAAAACCACAATAATTTTAAATATGACAACGATTATTCAAAAATTTGTACTCATTTTAGTTTTATTTCTATCGACATTTACGCTTAAAAGTCAATCTTTATTATGGATTATTGAAGGTAATGGACTCAAAAAACCTTCCTATGTATATGGTTCAATGCACACAATTTGCAAGAAGGATTTTAAATGGGATCCAATACTTGATGAAGTTTGTGATTATACAAAACAAGTTTATTTTGAATTAGATACTGACAATCTTTTTGAATATTTCCGTTACAAAAAACTCGAAAAAGTTGCTGATGAAAACTACTCATTAGAAAATCTATATTCAGAATCTGAATATGCTTTAATCGAAAAGTATTTTAAAGATTCTCTTCATGTCAACATTGATAAAAAGAGCAACAGGAGTCCGTTATTTTTATTATCAAATTATTCAGGTAAATCGCTAAAAAAGTTTTGCCGAAATAGATATTCTTATGACCAAGAATTTGCCCATCGTTATCCTACGGGAAGGCTTTTATTGGCGAACACAGGTAAAATATTTGGACTTGAAACAGCTTTAGAAAGAGATAGGATTTTCAGTCAGTTATCATTCAAAAGACAATCAGAAATATTATTAAATGAAGTAAAAGATGCTTATGATTTGAGTAAATACCAGAGTGAATCAAAATATTATGAGGAAATCGTGAAATTATATTTTGAGATGGATATTGAAAAAATTCATGATTTTTCGATTCAAGGTTCAAAATATCCAGATTTGGATAAAGTTACACTTGATGACAGAAATCTTCTTTGGCTTGGAAAAATACCAACAATTGCATCACAAAAAAGTACACTTTTCGTAGTAGGTGCAGCCCATTTAGGTGGGGAACAAGGACTAATAAAACTATTAAAACAACAAGGTTTTACAGTTAGACCATTATCACTCAATATGAAAGGGTTTTAAGATTTTCGAAGAAAATACAACAAAACAATAAATGTTAACCAACGCAACACAAGAAATTATTTACGTCATTGATTTTGACTCAACTTTTACAAAAGTAGAAGGACTTGACGAATTGGCAGCGATTGCCCTCAAAGGTCACAAAGACCGTGATAAAATCGTGGGTGAAATCAAAGCCATCACTGACCGTGGTATGGCTGGTGAAATCGGTTTTGCCGAATCCCTCAAAGCACGGGTTGCACTTCTACCCGCCAATCGTACGCACGTAGCGGATTTGATTGAGTTTTTGATGGGTAAAATCTCCGATTCCTTCGCCCGTAACGAAGCATTTTTACGTGAAAATGCCCCTTCGGTTTATATCGTTTCCTCTGGATTCAAAGACTTTATTGTCCCAGTGGCAAAATCAATGGGCGTTTTAGAAGAAAATATTTACGCCAATACCTTCGTCTATGATGCCGATGGAAACATTACGGGTTACGACGAAAGCAATCTTCTTTCACAAGACAGAGGCAAAGTAAAATTATTGCAATCTCTTGATTTTGAGGGAGATATATACGCAATCGGTGACGGTTATACAGATTACGAATTACGTGAATCTGGTTTGGCAAACAAGTTTTTTGCCTTTACCGAAAACGTTTCTCGCAAAAAAGTAACCGACGTAGCCGATGAAGTGGTGGCTTCTTTCGATGAGTTTTTGTACATCAACGATTTGAACAGGGCTCAGTCATATCCAAAATCAAAAATCAAGGTTTTGTTATTGGAAAACGTCCATCCAAATGGTGTAAAGTCCTTCAAATCAGAGGGATTTCAAGTAGAATTATTGAAAGGTGCTTTGGATGAAGACGAGTTAATCGAAAAAATCAAAGGCGTTTCTATATTGGGTTTACGCTCGAAAACCAATTTGACCAAACGAGTTTTGGAACATCCAAATGCCAACCGTTTGATGGCTGTCGGAGCATTTTGTATTGGCACAAACCAAATCAATTTGGACGAATGCGAACGACGTGGGATTGCCGTTTTCAATGCACCATACTCAAATACTCGTTCGGTGGTGGAAATGGCGATTGGTGAAATGATTATGTTAACCCGTGACATTGTGACCAAATCCAACAAAATGCACGAAGGCATTTGGGATAAGTCGGCAAAGAATTCTTACGAAATCAGAGGTAAAAAATTAGGTTTGGTGGGCTACGGAAGTATCGGAACGCAAATTTCAGTCATTGCCGAAGCCCTCGGAATGGAAGTTTATTTCTACGATATTGTTGATAAATTAGCTCTCGGAAATGCCAAAAAATGTAGGACATTACAGGAGTTACTGAATATTTCTGATTTTATTTCCCTTCACGTGGACGGGCGTAAATCCAATTCAAATATCATTGGCGAGCCTGAATTTGCCCAAATGAAAGACAACGTAATTTTTGTAAATCTTTCTCGTGGACACGTCGTGGAGATTCCTGCCTTAGTAAATGCTCTAAAATCAGGAAAAGTTTGGGGTGCAGCCGTGGACGTATTCCCTTACGAACCCAAAACCAACGACGAAGAATTTATCAACGAATTGAGAGGTTTGCCAAGAGTAATTCTGACTCCACACGTAGGCGGTTCAACGGAAGAAGCACAAGCAAATATTGGCGAATTTGTACCAAGCAAATTGTTGCAATTCATGAATAATGGTAGCACTTATGGCTCTGTGAACTTCCCTGAGTTACAATTACCACCTTTGGAAGATGCTCATCGTTTATTGCACATTCATCAAAACGTCCCTGGAATTTTAGCAAAAATCAACAATGTTTTTGCCAAATACAACGTCAATATCAAAGGACAATATTTGAAAACAACCAATGAAATCGGTTATGTAATCACGGACATTGCCAAGCAATATGCAGACGAAATTGTGGCAGAATTGAAGGATATTGACAATACGATTAAGTTCAGAATGTTGTATTAGGTTTTCGTTGATTATCAAACTATACAATTCCTTAGTATAGATTCACAAAAAAGGCTGAACAGAAATTTTGTTTAGCCTTTTTTGCATTAAATTGCATCATAATTATTAAAGCCATGCAAACATCATTGAAACCGTTACAAAGACAAGTTTTAAATAAAGATACTCCAAAATCAAAGCGTAATTTGGATAATTCTTTACTAAGAAAACATTTTGGCAAAACAAGCAATCTCAACATCTGGGATAAGGATATTTTTACTGGTGAAGGCAATGAATGAGATAATTTTAGATACAATTATATATGAAAAAGGCTGAACAGAAATTTTGTTTAGCCTTTTTAATTCCCTAAAACTTGAAATTATACGTAATCGAAGGCAATATTGAGCCAAAAATTGATAGTTGGAAGGCGTTTACTCGGTTGTAATAGAGGTAAATATTACTGTTTTTGGGTTTGAAAAATACCGAGTAGGCGTTCTTTCTGCTATATAAATTATAAATAGAAAATACCCAACTGTTCTGCCAACGACGCTTTTTATATGGATTCGCTTCAATCGTCATGGAAACGTCAAGTCTATGATAATCAGGGATTTGCTCGTTATTTCTGAGGGTATAATTCGGAATATAAATTCCGCCGACATAATATTTATCTTCTGGGTACGTAACTGGGCGACCTGTACTATACGTAAAATTCGCCGAATAACTCATCCTTTTGCTATGCTGATAATTAGCAATCAAATTGAAAATATGTGGTTTGTTATAATTGGCAGGATAAGTAAGTCCACGATTAATTTGTTCGACAGGAAAAATACTGTTCACAGTCAAATTCGTCTGTGAATATGTGTAGGTTGTCCAGCCAGTGAGTCTGCCTTGTTTCTTTTTCAACATAAACTCAAAACCGTAGGCTTGTGCTTTACCTTGCAACAAAATCGTCTCAATATATTTTGCCAATAACAAACGTTCTCCGTCTTTATAATCAGTAATATTTTGGATGGTTTTGTAATAAACTTCTGCCGAAAGTTCAATTTCATTTCCTTTTAAATTCTGAAAATATCCTACCGAAAGTTGGTCAGCAATTTGTGGATTTATGTACGCATCCGAACCTTTCCAACGGTCGGTTGGCAAAGCTGCTGTTGTGTTAGAAACCAACTGAATATACTGTCGCATACGGTTGTAACTAAATTTAACAGAGGTGTTTTCGGTAAGTCCAATTCTAAGGGCTAATCTTGGTTCAAGACCTCCAGTTGTAGCAATTGTTTCACCATCGGCATACGATTTTCTACTGGCAATCAAGAGTGAATCTCGTGGCTGTCCTTCTTGGTAAGAGTTCACGGTGTAAGGTCCAACTGCCTGAAAATGAGAGTATCGCAACCCATACATCAAGGTAATTCGATTAGAAATCTTCCATTCGTCATTCAAATAAATAGCCGATTCTAATGATTTTTCGGAAGGAATAATTTGCGGATTAATCGTTGGTGTTGCAGATGTCGGAATCAATGAACCAGGGTCAATATTATACGAAATCACACTTATCCCTGCATCAAACTGATGATTTTTCCCTGCTAAAAAATTCACATCAGCCTTTAGATTTTTATAGGTAATTCTTGGACGAATTTCAAACGCATTGTCGCCTTCTGGATTAATCAAATTCGACTGAAAATCACTGATTACACCCGTAAGATTGGCAAAAACTTTATCGTTAAAAATATGATTCCAACGCAATGTCCCATTGGTAGTTTGCCATTCAAAACGAGTTGATGAAGCATTTACTTCTTCCAAAGCCAAAGAGTCTCCCGAAAGTTTAAAAACGTCTTTTCCTAAATATCCTGTAAAATAAATACGGTCTTTTTCTGAGATTTTATACTCTAATTTTTGGGTAATATCATAAAAATTTGCCTTTGTTCCCTTCACAGAATTGTTGGGAACGTACTTGAAAAGGAAATCAGAAAACGACCCACGAGCTGCCGTAATGAAGTATAATTTATCTTTTATGATTGGACCTTCAACCATTACTCGGCTGGCTACCAGACCAATACCTCCTTGAATAGACAATTTCTGAGCCTCGCTGGCAGTCTTGAGTTTAATATCCAAAACCGAAGAAGTACGTCCGCCGTATTGTGCGGGGACACCTCCACGATAAAAATCTATGGTCTTTACCACATCAGGATTAAAAACAGAAAAGAAACCCATCAAATGCGAAGAATTGAACACGGGGGCATCGTCCATCAGTACCAAGTTTTGGTCAATACTTCCCCCCCGAACATTGAAGCCTGTTGCCCCTTCGCCCACGGTTGTAACCCCTGGTAAAGTGAATAGACTTCGGATAATATCTACTTCGCCCATAAAAGCTGGAAGTCTTTTTATCGTTTTGATATTCAGACGGTTAACCCCAATTTTTGGGTCAGAAATATTATGATTTACCGCACGGTCTTGCACTTCAACTTCGTCTAATTCAACAGAAGCCTCAATCATATCGAAGTTTATTTGCTGGTCTGCTTTTGTGGTTACTTCGTAAATAATTTTGCGAGTTTCATAACCCACAAAACTATAAACAATCGTGAACGTTCCCTTTGGCAAAGACAGTAAATAATAGCCGTCTTGGTTGGTAGTAACGCCATATTTTGCTCCTTCAATACTAACATTGACGTTGGGTAAAGGTTTTCCATCCGCCATTCGCTTGATAGTACCGTCAACCAAATAAGTATTGCTGAGAGCTTGTGCATAACTTTCTGATAGAGAAATCGTTAAGACAATCAAAGTCAAGAGAAAGGGTAAGAGTTTTTTCATGTAGAGAGGGATTTATGATAAGACAAGATAGTAAAAAAGCCTCTCCGAAGAAAGGCTTTTTTTGTTTTTATTATCTCCTATTCGGTTCGTAATTTATAAATCCAAAAAAATGAATGAACACCGAACGGGACAGTCTAAAATTGAAAGGCACAAAACCCAATGACACTACGGTAATCGGGATGATATAAGCCCAAACAGAGGCATTGGGAAACAAAACATTCGTCGCCACACCTATAACCGCCAAAAGCATTACCGTAAAACCGTAGCTGATAAACATTGCCCCAAACCAAAAGCCAGGTTCGACCTCAAAACGTAAGTTGCAAACGGGACAATTGGTGTGCATTTTGTCAAATTTCGTAACCTGAGAGGCTGGGTATTCAAACATTTTTCCTTCTCGGCATCTCGGACATTTGGCTTGCATAATTGCCTGAAACTTAGTGGTTTGTACCGCTATTTTGACACTTTTCAAATCTTCCATGTTTCTTTTCGTTGATAAAATGATTATTTTGGCACTTTGTCTCAAATAGAAAATCCAATTCTAAGGAAATATGTTCCCTACTAAGTTTTTATTATTTCTTTTTCAGTTAAAACTCCTTACGGGCGGCTGTGCTTGCGAGGTAAGGAAACAAGGGTTTTCAAGAGGAAATCAAAGATTTTCAGTAGAAAAACTGACTAATTTACCCAAAATTATCAATGAAAGTTCAGGAATTGTGATGAGTTCTCGGAAGGATTCAAGTACATTTTGGACACATAATGACAGTGGTGGCAAAGCTGAAATTTATGAAATAGATTTAGCAGGAAATTTACGAAATACGATTCCTCTTCCCGATACTCAAAACATTGACTGGGAGGATATTACCAGAGATAATTTGGGAAATTTATACATCGCCGATATTGGCAACAATTCCAATACCCGTAGAAGTTTGACCATTTATAAGGTAACTCCTCTCCCACCCTATTCGGTAGAAAAAATTAATTTTCATTATGCCGACCAAAATCAATTTCCGCCAAAACCAACAGAAATGAATTTTGACAGTGAATCATTATTTTGGGCAAAGGATAGTCTGTATTTTTTCTCGAAAAATAGAGGAAATAAGCTTGTATCTATGTATGCAATTCCTGCACAAGGAGGCGAATATGCTGTAATTCCTAAAAGTCAAATCTCTATAAAAGGTATGGTAACAGGGGCAGCCATCAGTCCATCTGGCAAGGAGTTTGTTTTACTAACATACGGAAAACTATTATTTTTTGAGGTAAATCAGGGAGAAATTAATTTTTCAAAACCAAAATATTGTGTAAAATTTGCCCACAAACAAACAGAAGCCATCACGTATCTTTCAGAAGATAAGTTACTGATTACCAATGAACAAGGCAAAGTATTTCTTTTAAGCATAAAAAGTCGCTAACCCCGATTTGAAATCGGGGTTGAATGGAATTGCGTTTGTAACGCATTCTGATATATGATACGTTACAAACGCAGTACCAAACGACACCCGATTTTAAATCGGGGTCAGCATTCTACCTAATACCACGTGCCTAAGTAATATATTTAACAATTCCTTAACAGTAGGTTCATTAACTTTGCGTTA
>JAAFJL010000220.1 GCA_013298865.1 Cytophagales bacterium
ACCGCTATTTCTTAGAAAAATATGCCAAATACATAGAACCAATTGCCGATACTTTTGCCTATTGTTTACTGAAAAATCATTTTCATATCGCTATTAGAACAAAAAGTGAAGCGGAAATTGTTGATTTTTATGTAGAGAAAAAGACGAAAATTATTGAGGGAAATGCTGCGAATAACGTTGTGAAGGTTCAAAACCTTCACAACGTTGAAAGCTCAGAAAATCAGAATATTAAAATCCCATCAGCTTCCCATATTATCAGTTTACAATTCTCATTTTTATTCAACTCATACGCTCAAGCAATAAACAAAGCAAATAATCGTACTGGTAGTTTATTTGAGGAGAGATTCCGTAGAATATTAATAGATACAGATACCTATTTTACAGAATTGATTTACTATATACACGACAACCCTCGCAAACATGGTTTCGTAAAAGATTTCAGAGAATATCCTCATTCTTCTTACCATTCACATTTGCATACAAAATTGACAAAACTAAAAAGAGAGGAAGTTTTGGGATGGTTCGGAAATAAAAATGAATTTGAGAAGTTTCATACAGAAAATCAAATCTTAGCAAACTTAGAAAAGTTCAAGATTGAGTTTGATTAAAAATTCCATCCTCAGCCCCCTTTCATCACACGCTCAAACTCTTCCAAATGGTCATCTGTAAAGTCTAAATGCGTTACCATTCTTACTAAATGTTTACCAAATGTTACGGTTTGAATGCCTTTCTCTGATAGTTTTTTTACGTAATCTTGGGCTAAAATTTGTTCATTCAACCTGAAAATTACAATGTTGGTATCAACTGGCAGAAGCTCTTCTACTTCTGGTTGGGCAGACATGATTTTACCCAAAACACTGGCTCTGTTATGGTCTTCTTTTAATCTATCAATCTGATTATCAAGAGCATAAATTCCTGCGGCGGCTAAAAAACCTGCTTGTCTCCAACCGCCCCCAAAACGTTTTCTTACTCTTCGGGCTTGCTTGATAAATGCCTGATTACCCAATAAAAGCGAGCCTACTGGCGTACCAAGTCCTTTAGAAAGGCAGATAGAAATGGAGTCGAAAACCTGTCCGTAATCCTGTGGTGTTTCTGGCGTTTCTACAATGGCATTAAAGAGCCTTGCACCGTCTAAATGCAAGGGAATTTTTTGTTTTTCGCAGAGAGTTTTGATGGCTTTTATCTCAGAAAAATCATAAAATGCCCCGCCACCTTTGTTTACGGTATTTTCCAAAGAAATCAATTTCGTTACTGGATGATGCACATTGTCTGGTTGGATTACTTCCGAAATTTGGGCAGCAGTAATTCGTCCACGGTTGCCATGAATCAGGTTTACCGACGCCATAGAATTTGCCGCAATTCCCCCGCCTTCGTATAGGTATATGTGCGAAAGGGCATCACAAATGACTTCATCGCCCTGTTTTACATGAACATTTATGGCAATTTGGTTGGTCATTGTGCCAGAAGTACAGAAAAGGGCGGCTTCAAAACCAAAAAGTTTTGCTGCTTTTGCTTCTAATTCATTCACTGTTGGGTCTTCCCCAAAAACATCGTCTCCAACTTTTGCCGAAAACATGGCATCCAACATCCCAGGTGTGGGTTTTGTGAAGGTATCACTTCGTAATTCTATTGTCATTATTCTTGAAAATTAAATCAGTGGGAATCATTCGTATAAACTGTTTTTCTAATCTTAGTTGTGGAACTTCCAGCAAATCAGCAATGGTATCTCCGAGTAAAAATCGCATAAAAGCCGTCGGAATTGATTTGATAATTGGGTTATCATTTGGTACAAATTCTTCTAAGGTTTTTATCAGGGCTTTGGTCAGTCCGATGCCTTCTTCTGATGCCTTGAACTGCCTTCTGGCGATGGCTTTGTCTAACAAAAATGCTTCTCTGAGGTTCTGGGGAATGATTTTTTCGGAAACTCCAGACCAAAATCCAATCACTGCCCAGAGGTGTAAATATGCTTCTGTTTCTTCGTCTGTTAGGGTTTTACCATTGGTTCTCATTCCTTTTATTACGATATAACTAAAGGCTAAATTTGTTCCAGCCATGTCTTCTTGGTTAACTGGTTTGCCCCATTCGGCGGCGTTCCAAGTGCCGTAATGTGTAGTAAAAAAACGAATGCAAGCGTGCATTAACCTGATTTTCTGAATCCTTAAAACTAAGTTTTTGCTTCCCCTAAAATCATCATTCCATTCTTTCGGATTCATTACTCCAAAGACAAATTCGCCCGTTTCTTCGAGGCGTTTGCGGGTATCGTTTTTAATTCTTTCGGACATCCATAAAACTTTCGCTCCATTTGCTCCTGCATAACAATATGGCAATGACAAACAGCCTAACATCAAGCCAATTTGTTCTTGATTTTTTTGAGCAAAAGCTAAGCCTTTTTTGATTTTTTCAGGGTCTAAAAAATCAGGTTTTTTTGAGGTTTTAGTAAAAAAGTCTTCTAATTTTTCGCTTAATTCTTGCTCTGCCTCAAAGTTGATATCTGTGGTTTGCCCAGTCCATTTAAAAAACTCTCGAAGCCCTTTTATACCTATTTTAAAGTAAACAAGATTGATAACATCATCCGCCAATTTATCGCCTTCCTGACGAGTCTGATTAAGTAATGTATCTGAAAATGAACGACTTGGCTTGATATTTTTCATTATTGAGAAGTTTGATTTAAGAAAGAACCCTGCGTTGAATTAAAAAGTTTAGTTCATCTATGATTCATACGGGAATCCGTGGTACGGTTGAGACATAAACTCATTTAGGTGAAATTAAACCTCAACCGTTCCACGGTTAGCAATGTCTTACGACTGTGCGTCCCAGAATCAATAATAGAAGAACCAAAAGTTTAATGTTTCAAGCTGGATAATTTTTCAAATCTTCCTAATCCCCATTAATCAATGCACTCTATCGCCTCTCATTTCCAGATTCTCTATGATTTCTGCTTCAATTTCCAGCCATTCTGCCCAACGTTTTTTTACATAATCGGGGGAGAGATATTCTTTGCAGAGGTCAATAAAATTAACATAATGCCCTGCTTCTGAAATCATTAATTCATGGTAAAATTCTCTGAGGTTTTCGTCGGCAATTTCCAGAGAAAGTAACCTAAAACGCTCACAACTTCGGGCTTCTATGAGGGCATTCATAAAGAGTTTTTCGCCCAATTGTTCGTCACGAGAACCTCCACGCTTCATCCGCTCGAACAACTGATGTACATAGACATCCTTGCGGGCTTCTCCCAAGGCTAAACCACGTTTGTCTAATTCCTTGATAACCATTCTGAAATGAGCCCATTCTTCCGACACAACAGGCATGAGAACTTCTCTAAGTTTCTGTTTATCAGGATATTGTATGATTAATGAAATGCAAGATGAAGCAGCTTTCTGTTCGCAAAAAGCATGGTCAACTAATATTTCTCCAATATTTTTTTCGGCAATATTTACCCAGCGTGGGTCTGTTGGCAGTCGTAATCCTAACATTTTGATAGTGTTTTTGTAACTTCAAAAGAAGAACTTTCTTCTAATAAAAATCAAATTTAAGAATTTTCATTAGATTTGTTTTCCCAAAATTTAGCGATAATTATTTTCTGAAATTCCATGAAAAAAATCCTCTTCTTTTTCCTTTCTTTGATTTGCTTTGAAACCTCAGCCCAAAGCAATGATTCTTTGTTCATGACACCTGCCAACAGAGACATTTTGATGCAGCAATTCATGAGTTTGCCTTGCGGAATCAAAGCGACTGACAATGTAAAAACGATTGTTCAGAAATTGGAGAAGTACCTGATTTCTTATCAGTTAGACCCTAATTTCGAGGATGATAAATTTGCAAAAGCAGCTAATTGGCAAGCCCTAAAATCTGTAAAAATGGGCGGTTACGGCATTGGGGCAGTGATTTATGAAAATAAAAGTAGGAAAATTCTACACGCTGCACATAATGCTCAGATGACAAAATTACGCTCGGATTTACATGGAGAAATGACACTTTTGAACGAATTTGAAGACAATCCAAAGAATAAAAAGTACAGAACTAAATACATTTGTAAGGAAGGGCTAACGGTTTTTAGTTCGGCAGAACCTTGTCCGATGTGTTTCATCAGAATTGCCACCGTCGGCGTGGATACTAAATATTGTACGGCTGGTCCAGACGACGGCATGACCCAACGGGTACAATGCTTGCCCCCGTATTGGAGAGATTTAGCAATGAAACACAAAACCGAAAAAGCAAAATCTTCTCCCGTAATGCAGATGATTGCCCATGTTCTGTTTTATTCGTATCTATTAGACGGAAGACACGCTTAGTTAGTTGAATTATGAATTAAAAATGTAAGTTATTGATAGACAGATAGTTGTATTATTTTGGGCTTATATACTTTAAGTCATAAAACTTCACTCCTCTCCAATTCCATTGCGGCTACTGAGCTATGGTTTATACAGCTCCCCTCTCAGCAGGAGAGGGGTTTATAGATAAGTATTTCTGGTTCATATTCTTTTAAGTGAATGAGCAATAAACTGGGTAAAGATGTTAGTTTTTTACTAAAAATAACCTTTTGACCTCATCCCCTAACCCCTTCTCCTGCTGAGAAGGGGGATATTTGGAGAGATTAATTAACTCATTACCAGATACTTATAGATTTATGTGTAAGCCATAGATCCTGCCGAAAAGGAGTGCAATTCGTCTGAGGTTAGCTCCCCTCTCAGCAGGAGAGGGGTTGGGGGAGAGGTTTCAATCAGCAAAATTGTGCTTGCAATATTATCCCTATAATTCCTTTTTAAAAACTTAAAACTTACCAACTTATCACTCTCATCTTTCTCCAATCATTTTCATGAAATCTTTCTGAAAACTATCGCCGACAGGAATGATATTTTTGCCGATTGTGATACGCTGCCGTTCGATACTTTCAATTTTTTCCAGTGAAATAATATACGATTTATGCACCCTCACGAAGCGATTAGAGGGCAAACTTTCTTCCATTTTCTTCATCGTCTGGAGGCTCAGGATTCGCTCAGTCGTCGTGAAAATTGACACATAATCCTTTAATCCTTCGATGTACAAAATATCCGAAAGATTCACTTTTTGAATTTTATATTCAGTCTTTACAAAAATAAAATCAAGCTGAGAATTATTAGTAACTATCTGATTATCAGAATTTTGCGATAATTCTAAAACGGGCAAACCACTTACTGTTAACAGATTACTATTTACTGCTAACTGATCAATTGTTTTCTGTACGGATTTCAAAAACCGTTCAAACGAAATGGGTTTTAGCAGATAATCAATTACATCATATTCATAGCCCTCAATGGCAAATTCTGAATACGCCGTCGTCAGAATTGTCTTGCATTTTCCATTCATTACCCGCAAAAATTGAATGCCCGTAAGCGTAGGCATCTGAATATCCAGAAAAAGCAAATCAACCATTCCTTGCTGAATCAAACTATTCACTCATTAATTCAAAGGATAATATTTAATTCACAGAGATAATTTTTGTCAGAATCTTGTACGTCCAAACTATGCAGATTTGGATAGATTAAAGCTAATCTTCTCCTGACATTTTCTAAACCCACACCACCAACTTCATCTTTATTTTGGTCTTTTTTATGATTAATGACCATGAAATTCAAGTTGTTTTGATTGACTAACAATTTGATTGTCAGAGGATTATCTGCATCATTTACATTGCCATGTTTAAAAGCATTTTCTACAAAAGAAATCAATAAAAGTGGTGCAACTTGTTGGGTACGCAAATCTCCTGCGACTTCAAAATCCACAAAAATCTGTTTAGCATATCGCATTTTTTGAAGTTCGATAAAATTCCTGAGATACTTCACTTCGGTTTCGAGATTTATTTTATCAACATTCGATTCGTACAGCATATACCGCATCAATTCTGATAATTTCAAAACCGCTTCTGGAGCGTTTGGGCTTTGATTTAGCGTTAATGAGTAGATATTATTGAGGGTATTAAACAAAAAATGGGGGTTCAATTGGTTCTTCAAAAAGGCTTGTTCGGCAGTATGTTTTTCGATTAAAAGTTCTCGTTTTTCCTTTTCATTCTTAAAAAAATCTTGAATCATTTTCAAGAAAAAAGCATTGAAAGAAAACCCAATAACGTTTTGCATTCCGTCCGTTAAATAAAAGGGAAAACGGCGAGCGTCTTCCGAATAATTGTGAGTTCCGAACCAGTGAAAAAACAGAACTTCTTCTAACAAATATCGAAAGATAGCATAGATACAACAAACAACCAGAAAACCGATAATCAACTGCAAATATTTTCTCTGATTCAAAAATCTGTTAAAAATGTAGAGAATTAAATAAGAAATAAAGATTCCGAAAAACAGCGAACTGAGAGAAAGCGGCTTGAAAAAATCACCCCAATCAAATTGATATTCTCCTCCGCCAATAAAATTTAGGATTGCTCCCGAAAAAGTAATCAGAATCCAGAATGAAATATGAAAAATAAAAAGTTGACGTTTGTTCATGGTTGTTGAGAAAGTTTTAAAATAACCGCAAGGGCGGGAGGACGCTAAAAAGACTTAGCGTCTTCCCGTCCTTGCGGTTATTATTTCCTTGCGGTTAATGTAAAGTGAATTTAGATTTAATTCCTCAAAATCCAAATCTCTTCCCGACCAATGCCCACATTTTCCCGACCAACAGACATAAGCCCCAACTAATCCTGATTTGCCATAAAATTGATTCATAAAGGTATTTATCGAAGGTTTTTGGGCTTTGTCGAGATGATATTCCCATTGGACGATTACAGGAAAACAAGTTGATTTCGTGATGCTAAATTTGTTTCATCAAAATCAAACAAATACTCAAAACACATGAAAAAGCTAACCTTTATTTTATTCGCACTATTGGCACAAGTATCTTATTCACAGGCAGATACACAAGATTTAGAAGTATTAATGATTGGGGCATCCCATGAATACGACCCTAAACTGAAGCAGGATTTATCTGGAATTCATGCTAAAATCAGGGCTTTCAAACCTAATGCTATTTTCGGAGAATGGCTTTCACCAGAAGATGAAAAATCTTTGAAAGACTACTGGAACAAAAAGAATGTTACGACTCGCTACAAACGCCTGAAATCTCGTAAGCCATTATCAGACAGTCAGTTACCCGTAGAGATTGCTCGATGTGAAAAGATTTTAGAGCAAAATCCTAACGATATGAAAACTCGAATTGATTTGGCAGTTGCCCATTATTTAAGTTTTGATGCAGGAAATGGCTACTTCCAGATGTGGTTTGTGGGGAAACATTTACAGAAAAACCCCAACGATAAAGAGGTTTTCGACTATGCCCGAAAGATGTATTTTGATGCAAAAATTGACTCAGTTCAGAAGGCTGTTAAAAACTATGTGGATGATGAATACGATTATATTGCCCACCCAATGATGGTGGAATTGGGTATCAAGAAAATGTACGCCATGGACTCGCAACGTTGGGATGAACAGTGGGGTAATGCTTGGGAAAAAGCAGATTCATT
>JAAFJL010000218.1 GCA_013298865.1 Cytophagales bacterium
AAGTCGGTTGATTGGTAGGTCAGGCTCAATTTTCTTAATTCCTAATTTATCCTTCCATTTTTCAGCATCCGTCGGGATTCTTGCAGGAGCATCCCAAATAATAGTTTCGGATACTTGTTGGTATTCTTCCACCAAAACTCCGCCAGTTTTCAGCAATACAGTAAACTCAAAATCTGGATGATTTTTGAGTAATTTCAAAAAACGTAAAAGAAGAATTTGAGCCCCAGCTCTGTTGGCGTCATGACCGACGAAGAGTATATTCTTTTTCATGGGAGGTAAATAAATTAGTGATTTGCAAAATTAGAGTTTGGACTTCAAACGACTCCTACCGTTCACTCAAATTTCACATAGAAATCATGCAAAATTTAACACTTATCATTATTTGCAAAATCAAGCATAATCTTTTCCCAATTGGGTAATTGAGCTTCAACATCAAACTCTAATGCCCTTTTTTGGGCATTAATCGGATTGAATTCTGTTTTCTTATTCATGATGTTTTCCATTGCAGTCACGAAATCATTTATCGTCCAAGATTCTACCACTTGTCCCATTCCATCTTGCATAAATTCTGAGATTCCGCCTGATTCAAATGCTACAATTGGTTTTTGCAAAAATGCTGCTTCAATTACTACTAATCCTCTTGGTTCTTCTCTTGAAGTAAGCATGAAACCATCTGAAAGAGCGAGATAGTTATAATAGTCTTCTTTTTGTAATCCTAATATATGAACACGAGTTTTCATTTTAATATTTTCAACTTGCTTTGCCACCAATAAATTTATTCCATTATCAATGGGTTTACCGATCCAAATTAAATGTACATTCTGGGCGTCGAGTTTTTGTGCAATTAGAGGAATGAAATCATAACCTTTTCGGTAATCAGGAGTCCCAGCCATTATCCAAGTAAAATCATTTTCTTTAATTTGAAGCCCTTTTTTTAGTTCTTGTATTCGGTCTAAATTAATTTTAACCTTGCTTAAATCTGAAAATGAAGTAAAATACACTGGATTCTTAGCTCCAACTTGACAAAGTTTTTCAAATACGACTTGTGAACAACCAATCGTCATATCTGCTGACAAGCAATTTTGTAACTCCTGAGCAGTTAAATCATTCCAAACTGATGGTAATTCATGAAAATGACAAATTGTTTTTACTCCAAATTTTTTAGCCAAAGGAAAGATATTGGAGGTTTTGATAGTATTTAAGTACCAAATATCTGCTTTAAATTGTGTCTGAATGTTGCTTATTGCTTCGTTAAAACGATTAATGCCAAACTTGAATTTAATTTTATCAGAAAGTGAAAATTCGGTTGGAACAAAGTGTACTTTGATATGGGGTGGAAAATCTTGGAGAATCTCTCCATCCTTAAAGCAAACTAACTGCACCTCAAACATCTCATGATTGAGAGAATTTAGAAGATACCAAAGCATCAGTTCTGATCCTGTTCTTCCCCCAGATGGCGTAAAAAAGAGTATTTTAGTTTTTTTCATTGAATCTTTTGTCGATGTTATCTTCTGGGGCAATTTTATAAAATCCTTTTTTGTTGAAAATCGTTTGCCAGAAAAACTTCAACAAAACGTTTGTTTTCAAAGCAAATATTTTTTGATTTTCAAACTGAAAAAATGGATTTCTGAGTTTGAGTAAATTCACTAATACTTTCCAACTTACGAATATTATTACTAAAGAAACGTAGTGGAAAATTAGCAATAAATATGCCCAAACACCTTTTTCTTTTCTAATCCAAAGTAGATTTGAAACTTGCATTTGAGTACTAAAACGATTGACCCAAGAAATCTTTGTTCTTCTGAATGCTGTCTGATTTTCTAAGTGAATGAACTGAATATCAGGGAAGTAGCAGAGTTTTCCTTCTTTCCTTAATCTGCCAGACCACTCTACGTCCTCTGCATACATGAAGAAATTTTCGTCTAATCCTCCTACTTTTTCAATTATACTTTTTCTTACCGACATAAATGCCCCGACTAAAATATCGGTTTGATTTTGGTCTTCATAAACGGGTTCAGGAATCCATTTGTTTAGTAAATTATTAATGGATTGTTTCTGTGGAAGGATATAAAAAGTTCGTCGAATCTGTGCTGAATTACGATAATATGGCATTGGAGATTTATCCGCATTCAGTTGCAAACCACCAATAGCTGCAATTGAAATATCACTTTCCATTCTGTCGAAACTTTTTTGTAAGACATTGTCAAAAAGTAAAGTATCGGCATTCAGAAGTAGCAAATATTTTCCTTTGGCTTTTTCAAAACCTTTATTATTTGCCCGAGCGAAACCTGCATTATAGCCAGTTTGTACCCAGACGGTATCTGGATGAGCAGTTTTTATTAATAATTCACTTCCATCTTGTGAATCATTATCCACCACAATTACTTCAAAACTTACTCCTTCAGTATATTTTTTAATCGAATGAATGCAATCAACTGCCAATTGGGCAGAATTGTAATTTACTATAATAATTGAAATGTCCATTTACAAAAATAGTCAAAGGATTACGAAACGTTCAATAAATTAGCAAAACGTTGCACAGTTTTCTGACAAATTTCATTGTATTGATAGCCTAAATACTCATTTACCGCCTCAAACATTTCCATTCTATTTCTTAAAAAAAACTGATTTTGTTGGGTATGAATATTGGTCATGCCACCTTTGTGTTTTCTGTAACACCCCATTGTTTCGGGCAAATATTTTATCTTTCCAAATTGCGTTGTTATCAAGAAAATTCCTAAATCACCACTGGCAGTTTTCATCCACCAGTCTGGAAATGAGGTAAATACGTTTCTGAAAACCGTACTTGCAGTGCCCAAATTCCAAGTTTCATCTCTTAATAAATCTGCAATCTTTAAAGTTTCAGGTTGATTTTCTGGATTAAAATGATGGCTTTTAGAACCATCTTCATAAGTTACCAGAAGTTGATGATGACACAGGGCATATTCTGGATTTTGGTCCAAAAAATCAACTTGTTTTTGAAGTTTATTTTCATCCGTCCAATAATCATCACCCTCACAAAGTGCGACGTATTCTCCCTTTGCTTGAAGAAATAAAAACGCCACATTATTCTTTCCGCCTAATTCTCTCGGAGTGATTGGACCTAAATTTTTTTCATGCAAAAATGCTTTAATTTTATCGGGATGATTTTCTTGAAACGCTCTGATAATCAAAGAATTATTGTCGGTAGAAGCATCATCCCCAATCAAAATTTCTATCTCAAAATTGGTCTTTTGCAAAAGAATTCCTTCAATTGTTTGGGCAATAAATGGAGCATGATTAAATGTTGGTACAATAACACTGAGTTTCATAGTTTGGAAAAATAATTATTAAGTAATTGATTATTAGATAATTATGAATATTTTTTCAAAACCAGTCATCAATATTGGTATTAGATTCTATTTTTTTCTCTAATGAATCTGGAAGTTTTTCAAAGAAATCTATGCCTGTTAAACGTTCAATTTCATCAATGCTAACTACAAAAGACTTTACTAATTCTACCGAACCTTCGTTGGGCATCAAGAAAGCAATTGCCTGTTCTTCGTTGGGGTCGAAAACGATTTTGTAAAATTTTTCTGGTACGGCAATTTTATTGCTTCTACCAATAGTTTCTAAACCATCTTTTAATATTGGTCCTGTAACAATTATTAAATTGCCTCTACCTTTTGCCCAACCTCTGATTCTAACCTCCATGTCACTCCAAATTCCCCTGTTAAAATCAGGTTTTTGGGGAGACATATTCGACATATAAAATGTTTCGTCTTGTAATTCTCTATCATTTTTGAAATCCCCAGCAGGACACAAATGCCCACGGTCATAGCCAGAACGAGAATAATCCTGGGTCACGGCTGAACCACTTTCCACCAAAGGGTCTTCCAGAAATGTGTTTGAGCGTGCCTCTGTACCATTGGCAGCCTCAGCCGTTAGTTTGTGCAATACCCAAGAAGCCAATTCGTAGTCTTCCTGATAATTCAAAATAAATGATTTGTGTTTGATTATCTGAGTGTTAGACTTTGAAGTAGGCACATATTTACTCAAATCACCCAAGTTTTGAGGTGCTGGTTTATCTTCAAGAACTTTTTTAAAAGTATCAAAAATAGAAGTTTCTGTATCTTCTTTTTTGGGTTCGTTTTCTGCTGATTTTGAGTCGGAAGCCACATCTTCAGCAATATTAGAATCACTCGCTACATTGTCTTCACGTCCAGCACGAGTCCACGGTTCTTTACTTTTTTCAGAACTTGAACCTTTCCAAATGCTACTAATATCATCGGTGAGGCTTTTCAAGGGCTGAGGTTTTCCAAAATAATAGAGAAACACGCCCAAGAAGATTAGAAAAATCAGAAATTTAAGTTTGTTCATGGTTGAATTTGACAATTGCTACATTTTGTCGCAATTTCGTGAAAAGAAATTGTAAAGACTTGAAGAGTCTAAAATTAATGAGATACTGAGTTAAAATATTGTCTAAAATGCAGAAAAAAAAGATTATTGTAGTAGGAGGAGGGGCAGCAGGCTTTTTTGGAGCAATTGCTGCAAAGGAACATTTTCCAGAGGCGGAGGTAATTATTCTTGAAAAAAATAGAACCGTTTTGAACAAGGTCAGGATTTCGGGCGGTGGGCGATGCAACGTTACTCACGCTTGTTTCGACAATAAACAGTTACTCAAAAATTATCCTCGTGGAAGCAAGTTTTTGTCAAAAGTTTTCACTCATTTCGATGCTCAGTCAACCGTGGATTGGTTTCATGAAAACAAGGTAAATCTTAAAATTGAACCCGATGGAAGAATGTTCCCGATGACCAATAAATCAGAAACTATTGTAGAATGTTTGGAAGGGAAAGCAACAAAATTAGGTATTCAAGTCTTGAAATCATCTGGAGTGAAAAGCATTATTCAAAATTCGGATAATCGTTTCACCATCAATTTATTACATGATGAAACCTACGAAGCTGATGCTGTATTAATCACGGTTGGTGGCTTTCCGAATCTGTCAAGCTACGATTGGTTAGCAGCTTTGGGACATACCATTGTGTCACCTGTTCCATCTTTATTTACTTTCAATGTTCCAGATTCAGCTTTTTCAGCATTATCGGGCATTGCAGTAGAAACTTCAGAAGCAAGAGTTGCAGGTACAAAAATATCTCAGAACGGTCCAAGTTTAGTAACACATTGGGGTTTTTCTGGACCTGCAAACTTGAAGTTATCCGCTTGGGCAGCCAGAGAATTAGCCGAAAAAAACTACTCTTTTCAACTGTTAATCAACTGGTTAGCTTCCGAAAATGAAAATTCTATTCGACAGATTTTTGAAATAGAAAAGAAACAAAATCCCAAACGTACGATTCATAATTATCCGATTAAAAATTTACCCACCAGACTATGGAAATTACTCTGTGAATTATCCGAAATCAATGAGACTTTACGCTGGATAGATGTCTCGAATCGGCAAGTAAACAAGCTCATTGAAAACCTTTTGAATTCAGCCCATAAGGTAGAAGGGAAAAGTACATTTAAGGACGAATTTGTCACTTGCGGAGGCATTGAATTATCAGAAGTAAATCCCGAAACGATGGAAAGTAAAATCGTAAAAGGGCTATTTTTTGCAGGTGAAGTCCTTGATATTGACGCAGTTACGGGAGGATATAATTTTCAAGCAGCTTGGTCAACGGCTTTTTTGGCTGGGAAAAATATTTTGAAGTAATTGAAAAATTTGTACTAAGTATTAGGTATTAAGTACAAAGTAATTAAAATAGATTTTTTACAAAAAAAACAACAATATGAACATCAATCAAATTAACGAAACTACAAGTTTTTTACAGGATATTTTACCAGAATTTAAGCCAACGGTTGGTATTGTTTTGGGTACAGGATTGGGGGCTTTGACCCACGAAATAGAAATATTGAAGTCTATTCCCTACGAAGACATTCCGCATTTCCCAGTTTCAACGGTTGAGACTCATAAAGGGCGATTGATTTTTGGTAAAATTGGCGATAAGCAGGTTGTTTGTATGCACGGGAGATTCCATTTTTACGAAGGATATTCGATGCAAGAAGTGACTTTCCCGATTAGAATTATGAAGAAAATGGGGATTGATACTCTGATAATTTCTAATGCCAGTGGAGGACTAAATCCATATTTTCAGATTAGTGATTTGATGGTTATTGAAGACCAGATTTCGCTTTTTATGCCTCAAAATCCTCTGACGGGAAAGAATTTAGACGAATTGGGTGTTCGGTTTCCAGATATGTTGGATCCGTTTGATACTGAGTTAATTAGCTTGGCGGAAAGCATTGCAAAAGAAGCAGGAATTAATCTCCAGAAAGGAACTTATGTGATGGCACCTGGTCCACAATTGGAGACTAAAGCCGAGTACAGAATGCTCAGAAATTTTGGGGCAGATGCCGTAGGAATGTCAACCGTGCCAGAAGTAATTGTTGGGCGACAAATGGACATGAGAGTTTTTGGTATGTCCGTAATTACAGATTTGTGTATTCCTGAAACGTTGGAAAAAACAGAATTTGCCAAAATCATTGCCGCCGCCGCCAAAGCAGAACCTTTGATGACGCATATTATTAAGGAATTGGTGAAAAGGGCGTAGGTTAGTTTTTATTTTAATACTAATGCGAAACCTCTCCCCCGACCCCTCTCCTGCTGAGAGGGGAGAAAATCGGCGACAAATGCTCCCCCTCTCGGCAGGAGAGGAGTTGGGGGAGAGGTTTAAACGAGCAAAGATTTTAATGGCATTGATAAGTATATTGTTCCGTTTTATTTTGTAAAATTCGCCATGTTTTTTAAATCATTTTTACGTATTTTTAGGCAAATATAAAACCGTCTTATTCTGTATGTTAAAATTTGATCCTTCTCGTAATTCGGCATCACCTAAAACTAAGCTCATCATTTTTATTCATGGATTGGTGGGTAGTGAAAAAACTTGGATTCATTCCGATGGAACAAAAACCGTTGCTACTCATCTAATTCAAAATCCCGATATTAAAGCTGAATACGATTTTGGCTATTTTGAATATGTAAGTAATGTTACCACTGATTCTAAAACCAGTAACATTTTTAAATCTGCTTTCAATCAACTTTTAGGAAAACATGAAGCAGTGGCTTTTAACTTACCTGTTGCGAAAATAGCTACTCTTTTAGCTACTCAGATTGACGTGCATTGTGCTGATTATGAGCAAATTGTTCTTTTGGGACATAGCATGGGCGGTTTGGTGAGTAAGGCATATATTTGCCAAAGACTCAAAGAAGATAAACCTCATAAAATTAGCCATTTTGTTTCTTTGGCAGTGCCACATGACGGTTCTGAATTAGCAACTTTTGCCAAATATATAGCCACCAAACATCCTCAACTAAAAGATTTATCTCCGCTTAATCCTTTTTTGAAACAACTCACTACTACTTGGATTGATACCGATTACACTGCAAAACTCCCAGAGACTCAGTATTTCTTGGGAGTCTATGACGAAGTTGTACCCGAAACTTCTTCTTTGGCTTATGATACCCGCAAGAATCTTAAAATCTTGACGGTTGAACAAGACCATTTTAGTATTTTAAC